>NZ_JAZDRM010000006.1:0-151786 GCF_047501495.1 Ancylobacter sp. G4_0304
GGCGTCGGGAGCTGCGCCGAGGGGGGCGAGAAGCTCTGCCGGCGTCGACTTGCTGGCCCTGGCCCACCAGCCGAG
The DNA here is from genome assembly GCF_047501495.1 of Ancylobacter sp. G4_0304. Classification (NCBI taxonomy): domain Bacteria; kingdom Pseudomonadati; phylum Pseudomonadota; class Alphaproteobacteria; order Hyphomicrobiales; family Xanthobacteraceae; genus Ancylobacter; species Ancylobacter sp. G4_0304. Next base: position 76 of record NZ_JAZDRM010000006.1, read on the forward strand.
CGCCGAGGCGGCGGAGAGGATGACGCCCATCTGGTGCCAGGTCGCGGGCACGGCATGGCAGAAGGCGTGGACGCTGGATTGCGGGTTGGGCGCGAAGCGGTCGGTGGTCGCCCACAGCACGCCCGACGTGCCCAGCGAGACGAACGCGTCGCCGGGATGGATCGCGCCGAGGCCGACCGCACCGGCGGCGTTGTCGCCCGCTCCGCCCGCCACCACCGGCGGCGTCGCCATGCCCCAGCGCGCGGCCAGTTCCGGCTTGAGCCGGCCGGCAACCGCATTGCCTTCGACGAGGCGGGGCATGTTGGAGCGGGAAAGATAGGTCGCTTCCAGCGCGGCATCCGACCAGTCGCGCTTGGCGACATCGAGCCAGAGCGTGCCGGAAGCGTCCGACATCTCCTCGACTTTCTCGCCCGTCAGGCGGAAGCCGATATAGGCCTTGGGCAGCATCACGGTCCGGGTCGCGGCGAAGATTTCCGGCTCGTGGCGGCGCACCCACAACAGTTTCGGCGCAGTGAAACCGGGGAAGGCGAGGTTGCCGGCGACGGCGTGAAGCTGCGGGAAGCGCTGCTCCAGCTCCACGCATTCGGCAGCGGAGCGGCCATCGTTCCACAGGATGGCCGGCCGCAGCACCTTGTCGCTCGCGTCCATCAGCACCGCGCCGTGCATCTGCCCGGACAGCGCGATGCCGCGCACGGCTTCGAGCGCGGCGGGCTGCTGGGCCTTGAGCGCGTCGATGCTGGCAAGAGTCGCTTGCCACCATTCCTCCGGGTCCTGCTCGGAAAAGCCGGGCGCCGGGCGCGAAATGTCCAGCGAAGTCTCGGCGCTGGCCAGTACGTTCTGCTCGTCGTCGACCAGCACCGCCTTGACGGCGGAGGTCCCCATATCGAGGCCGAGATACATGCCTCACATCCCTTGAAGCGGTCGAAAACGGAAGATTGCGGCGAAGGTCACGGCAGGTTGTCCCGCACGAAGATGTCGATGCGGATGCGCTCCTGCTCGCTGAACAAGGGCTCGCCGGCGCAATGGGCCAGCAGCACGCGGGCCGCCGAGCGCGACTGGTGGCCGGCATCCTGGTTGATCACCGCATCCATCACCCCGCGCAGCAGGAAGCGGCGGGTGTCCTCGGTGAGGTCGTGGCCGATGAACAGCGTCTCGCTGGCGCGGTTGGCCACCGTCAACGCAGCCGCGACGCCGCGATTGCCGGCGCCGACATTGTAGAGGCCGACGAGGTCTGGCGCCTCGCGCAGCATGGTCCGGGTGATCGCCTCGGTGCGCTCGTCCTCGTCGAGGCTTTCCTGAACCGGCAGCACCTTGAGCGCGGGATATTCGCCGGCCAGCACCTGGGTGAAGCCGAACTGGCGCTCGGCATGGTCGCGCAGCGCCGGCGTGCCGACGATGAGCCCGACCGTGCCGCGCCGCCCGCCGGCGAATCGGCCGAGAAGCGTGGCGGCGGTGCGGCCGGCGGCAATATTGTCGATGCCGACATAATGCAGCCGGTGTGAGGACGGCACGTCGGAGACCAGCGTCACCACGGCGATGCCCGAAGCGCTGAGATCGTCGATGGCCGCGCGCACCCGCGGATGGTCCAGCGCTACCAGGGCCACGCCGTCATAATGACCGATCAGCCCCTCCAACGCGCTCGCCAGCGTCTCCGGCGCGAACACGTCGACATGGAGCGTGTCGATATAAGCGTTGTTGGCGGCGAGCCAGTTCGCGGTGTTCGCCACCTGTTCGGCGAGCATGCGCATGAACACGTTGGGGCCTGCCGGCAGCACGAAGCAGAAGCGATAATGCGCCCCCCGCGCCAGACGGGCGGCGGCGACGTTCGGCCGGTAGCCGAGGCGCGCGATCGCCTCGCGCACCCGCTCGGCCGTCGGCCCGCGCACGCCGGCGCGGCCGTTCAGCACGCGGTCGGCGGTGGCGAGCGACACGCCCGCTTCTCGGGCGACATCCTGGAGCGTGATGCGGGAAAGGGGTCTGGACATGCGTGGCAGGATGCCTTCAATCTTTGAGGTGCGCAACTCATTGTGCTGAGGGTGCACCTAGACAAATTGGTAGCAGCCATGCTTCAAACACTTTGCTAGGGTGCCGCGAACGGTTGGCAAGCGGTGAGAATAGCGGTTTGTGTGATCGAGTGTTGCAAGACACGCATGACGCGTTTGGAACAATTTGAGGTTCGAACGTCAAAAATAACGTCCGGGTACGCTGCGTTTCGCGCATCGAATCCCGGGTCGCCCTCGATATCGGCACCCTATGGGAGGTAGAATCATGAAGTTCAAGATGACAGTGGCCCTTGCTGCGCTCGCCACGGTGGCGACGGTAGGGCTGGCCCGCGCCGCCGAGCCGGTGGTGGGCGTGAGCTGGTCGAATTTCCAGGAAGAGCGCTGGAAGACCGACGAAGCCGCGATCAAGAAGGCGCTCGCTGCCGCCGGCGCCAAGTACATCTCGGCCGACGCCCAGTCCTCCGCCGCCAAGCAGCTCTCCGATGTGGAGGCGCTGATCGCGCAGGGCGCCACCGCGCTCATCATCCTTGCGCAGGATTCGGACGCCATCGCGCCCGCCATTGCCAAGGCCGAGAGCGAAGGCATTCCGGTGGTCGGCTATGACCGCCTGATCGAGAATCCCTATGCGTATTACGTGACCTTCGACAACAAGGAAGTCGGCCGCCTCCAGGCCGCCGAGGTCCTGAAGCTGAAGCCGAAGGGCAATTACGTGTTCATCAAGGGCTCGGCCTCCGACCCCAATGCCGACTTCCTGTTCTCGGGCCAGATGGAAGTGCTGAAGCCCGCCATGGACAAGGGCGACATCAAGAATGTCGGCGAGGCCTATACCGACAGCTGGCTGCCGGCCAATGCCCAGCGCAACATGGAGCAGTTCCTGACCGCCGCGAACAACAAGGTCGACGCGGTCGTGGCCTCCAATGACGGCACCGCCGGCGGCGCCATCGCCGCGCTGGCGGCGCAGGGCCTTGCAGGTTCGGTCCCGGTGTCCGGCCAGGATGCCGACTTCGCCGCGCTGAACCGCATCGCGCTCGGCACCCAGACCGTCTCGGTGTGGAAGGATTCCCGCGAACTCGGCGCCAAGGCGGCGGAGATTGCGCTGGAGCTCGCCAAGGGCACCGATGCCAAGGCGGTTCCCGGCACCACCACCTTCACCGGCGGCCCGAAGGGGCAGGCGATGAACTCCACCTTCCTCAAGCCGCTGCCGATCACCAAGGACAATCTCGGCGTGATCATCGAGGCCGGCTGGGTGCCCAAGGCCACGGTCTGCCAGGGCGTGAAGCCCGGCACGGTCAAGGCCTGCGACTGATCCAATTCATGCCAATGCGGCGGCGGGACCTCCCCGCCGCCGCAGCCGGGCCTTCCGGTCGGCGGAGCGCCGATCGGCCGGAACGGTCCTTCGAACCAACAAATTGAGCTGACCGCGTGGCGGGGCATCCGGTTCCGGCCGGATCCGGCTCATGACGGGCATCAGGAGAACGCTCATGAGCGACACCACCACCACGGCCGTGCCCCCGGCCCGGCCGGCATCGGCTCCCCCTGCGGCGCCGACCTCGTTTCTGGGCGCGCTTGAGATCGACGTCCGCTTTCTGGGCATGGTCGGCGCGCTCGCCGTCATCTGGATCGTGTTCGATTTCCTCGCCGACGGCACCTTCCTGACCCCGCGCAATCTCTGGAACCTTTCGGTCCAGACCTCGTCCATCGCGGTCATGTCCACCGGCATGGTTCTGGTCATCGTGATGCGCCACATCGACCTGTCGGTCGGCTCGATCCTCGGCGTCACCGGCATGATCATGGCGGTGTTCCAGGTCAACCAGCTGTTGCCAACCTTCGGCTTCAACCACCCAGCGGTGATCGTGCTCACCCTCGCGGCCGGCATCCTCGCTGGCGCCGCGATCGGCGCTCTGCAAGGCTTCGTGATCGCCTATCTCGGCGTGCCGGCCTTCATCGTCACGCTGGGCGGCCTCTTGGTGTGGCGCGGCGCCGCCTGGGCGATGGCCGAGGGCAAGACCATTCCGCTGGTCGACGACAATTTCAAGCTGCTGGGTGGCGGTGCCAATGGTTCGATCGGCGCCACCTGGAGCTGGATCGTGTGCGCGATCGCCTGCCTCGCGATTTTCGCAGCGACCGTGCAGGCGCGCCGCCAGCGCCAGCGCTTCCGCTTTCCGCTGAAGCCGCTCTGGGCGGAAGCCTTCACCGTTGCCGCCGGCTGCCTCGCGGTGGTCGCCGCGACGCTGGTGGTGAACGCCTACACGCTGCCCGCCGCGCTGGCCCGGCGCTATGCCGAGGCTGCGGGCATCGAGGTGCCGCCGGAGGGGCTCGCGATCAGCTTCGGCTTCGCGGTGCCGGTGCTGGTGGCGCTGGCGGTCGGCATCGCCATGACCTTCCTGACCACCCGCACCCGCTTCGGCCGCTATGTCTTCGCCATCGGCGGCAACCCGGAGGCGGCTGAGCTCGCCGGCATCAACACCAAGCGCGTCACCCTTCTGGTGTTCGCGCTGATGGGCGGGCTGGCCGCCGTCGGCGCCGCGATCTCCACCGCCCGCCTCAACTCCGCGACCAATGCGCAGGGCACGCTCGACGAGCTCTACGTTATCGCGGCGGCGGTGATCGGCGGCACCTCGCTTGCGGGTGGCGCGGGCACCGTGGCGGGCGCGATGCTCGGCGCGCTGGTGATGCAGAGCCTGCAGTCCGGCATGGTGCTGATGCGGGTCGATACGCCCTACCAGAATATCGTGGTCGGCATCGTGCTGGTGTTCGCGGTGTGGATCGACACCATGTACCGCAAGCGGTTCAAGTGAGGGGAGACAGGCTCATGGCACACGCATCCACTCCCCTCGTCGACATGCGCGACATCTCGATCTCCTTCGGCGGCATCCGCGCCGTGGACGGGGTGAATGTCGACCTCTATCCCGGTGAGGTCGTCGGCCTGCTCGGCCATAACGGCGCGGGCAAGTCGACGCTGATCAAGATCCTCTCCGGCGCCTATCGCCCGGATGGCGGCGAAATCCGCATCGCCGGGGAAAAGGCCGACATCGGTAATCCGCGCGACGCCAAGCGCTACGGCATCGAGACTATCTACCAGACGCTAGCGCTGGCCGATAATGTCGACGCCGCCGCCAACCTGTTCCTCGGCCGCGAACTGAGGACCCCCTGGGGCACGCTCGACGACGTGGCGATGGAGGCGGCGACCCGCGAAGTGATGGGCCGGCTGAACCCGAATTTCCGCAAGTTCAAGGAGCCGGTGCGCGGCCTCTCCGGTGGTCAGCGCCAGTCGGTGGCGATCGCCCGGGCCATCCACTTCAACGCGAAGATCCTGATCATGGACGAGCCGACCGCCGCGCTCGGCCCGCAGGAGACCGCGCAGGTGGCAGAGCTGATCAAGCAACTCAAGGCCGAGGGCATCGGCATCTTCCTCATCAGCCACGATATCCACGACGTGTTCGACCTCGCGGACCGGGTGAGCGTGATGAAGAACGGCAAGCTGGTCGGCACCGCCAAGACCACGGACGTCACCAAGGACGAGGTGCTGGGCATGATCATCATGGGCAAGAGCCCGCCCGGCGCGATTGCCGGCCCCGGCGCCGCGCACTGATCGGATTCACCTGATCGCCTCAGAGGCGGAGGGTGAGGCAGAGGGGGGCGCCCCGCACGGCGCCCCCCTTCTTTTTCCGCGGGGCCACGGTCCGCAGCGGCGGCATGCCGCTGTTTTCTGCCTCCCTGACGCGTGCTAGCTTGTGGCCGAGGGGAACCGCACGACAATGACCGCCGCCCACGCAAGCCTGCGCCGACTGACGATGGCTCTCGCCGTCGCCTATCTGCTCGTGCTTCAGGCGCTGCTCGGCGGCCTTGCTACTGGCGCCCATGCCGCCGCCGGCCTGTCGCCGGAGGCGGCGCCGGCGATCTGTCTCGGCATGGCGCGGGGCGATGCGCCCGCCGGTCCGGCAGATCCCGCGCACCATACCCCCGATTGCTGCACCGTCGGCTGCCAGAATGCGGGGATCGCCGCGCTGCCGCCGCCGGCTGCGGCCGGCCTGCTCGCCCCGCTCGCGCTTGCCGGCGCGGCCATGACCGTCTCCCCGGCTGCCGAGGTGCTGCCGGGCGCTGAGCGGCTTTCCCATCCTCCCCGTGCGCCTCCCGCCGCCTGACGCCTGATCCTTCACCGTCAGTCGATGACCGCCGGCGCAGAGCGCGCGACGCCCGCCGGCACACCGGGAGTGCCTCCACATGGTCCGCTACACCTTCACGCGCGTGCTGCGTCACGCCGAGGAGCGCTTCGGCGCCGCCATCTTCGCCGCCGCCCTCATCCTGTTCGCCGCCCAGCCGGTGTTCGCCCATGGCTTCAAGGTCGGCGAACTGGAGATCGGCCATCCCTGGGCGCGCATGACCCCTGCCGGCGCCACGGTCGGCGGCGGTTATCTCAGCGTGCACAATGAGGGCAAGGAGGCCGACACGCTGGTCGCCGCCACCTCGGAGGTCGCCGAACGCGTCGAAATTCATGAGATGAGCGTCAGCGATGGCGTGATGAAGATGCGCATGCTGCCCGAGGGCGTGACGATCCCGGCCGGGGCGGAGGTCGCGCTCGCGCCCGGCGGCTATCATCTCATGATGATGGGCCTCAAGCAGCCGCTCAAGGAAGGTGAGAGCTTCAAGGGCACGCTCACATTCGCCAAGGCCGGCACGGTGAACGTCGAGTTCAAGGTCGAGAGCATGGCCGGGCCCAAGGGCGGCAAGACGCCTGCCGCGGAGGATCATTCCGCCCATCACGGCACGCCGCCGGCGAACTGAGCCGCCTTCCTTCCCGCGTCAGGGCCAGCCGGCCGGCATGACGCCGGCCCGGCGCCGTCCGCGCTTCCCCCTGTCCTATTTTTCCGGAGCGATTCCGATGAACGCTACCTCTTTGCCCACCGCTGACGCTACGCGCTCGGCCGACCTCTACCGCGCCGTCTGGCGCTGGCACTTCTACGCCGGGCTGCTGGTGCTGCCCTTCATGATCCTGCTGGCGGTGACCGGCGGGCTCTACCTGTTCCGCGACGAGCTGGACGGGCTGTGGCATCGCGACCTCAAGCAGGTCGTGGTGCGCGACGCGCCTCGGCAGGCCCCCAGCGAATGGGTCGCCGCTGCGCTCACAGCCCGGCCCGGCACGGTGCTTAAGTTCATCTCCCCGGCCACGGCGAATGCGTCTGCGGAGGTGGTGGTGAAAACCAGCGACGGCGCGCGCCGCTCGGTCTATGTCGACCCCTATGACGGGCGGGTGCTCGGAGAATTGGCGGATCGCGGCACGGTGATGTGGCTGGTGCGCCGTCTGCACAGCCTCGCAGAATTCGGCACGTTTCCCAACGCGCTCATCGAGATCGTCGGCGGCTGGTCGATCCTGCTTGTGGGCACCGGCTTCTATCTATGGTGGCCGCGCCGGCAGTCCGGCGGTGTCGTCACCGTGCGCGGTACGCCGGCGAAGCGTGTGTTCTGGCGCGACCTGCACGCGGTGACCGGCGCCTTTGCCGGAATTGCCATCGGCTTCATGGCGCTGTCGGGCATGCCGTGGTCGCTGGTCTGGGGCGACAAGGTCAACGAGATCGCCAATAGCTCCAATTACGGCTACCCGGCCGGCGTCTATACCGCCGTGCCGATGTCGGACGAGCACCTCGCGCATGCCAACGGCCCGACCGCCTGGTCGCTGGAACAGGCGAAGATGCCGGAATCGACCCCGGCCCCAGTGACGCCCATCGGCATCGACGAGGCGGCGGCGATCATCGAGCGGCTTGGCGTCGCGCCCGGCTATACGCTGAGCCTGCCCTCGGGGTCGACCGGCGTCTATTCGGCGACCGTCTACCCGGACGATCTGTCGAAGCAGCGCGTCGTTCATCTCGACCAGTATAGCGGCGCGCCGCTGATCGACATGAGCTATGCCGATTACGGTCCGGCCGCCAAGGCGATGGAGTGGGGCATCAATGTGCATATGGGGCAGGAATTCGGGCTGGCGAACCAGCTCTTCATGCTGGCCCTGTGCCTTGCCATCCTGCTGATGTCGGTCTCCGCCGGAGTGATGTGGTGGAAGCGCCGCCCTGCCGGCTCGCTCGGCATTCCCCCCGCGCCGCAGGACCGCTCGGTGATGCGCGGTCTGGTGGCGATCATGGCGGTGGTCGGCCTGATCTTCCCGCTGGTCGGTGCCTCGCTGCTGGTGATGCTGGCGCTCGACTTCCTGTTCGCGCGGACGCGACGGGCGGTCACCCACCACGCCTGAGACTTTCGGAGCGGCGTCTCTTCCCCTAACTTGGCTGCGGGGGAAGAGGCGCCATGACCCAATCGAGTGAGCCGGATGCCGAGGGTGAGCGGCACCGCGACGGGCTTTTCATCCGTGTCTATTTCGGCGACGGGCGCCATATCGGCCCGGGCATGATCGAGCTTCTGGAAACCATCCGGGTCGAGCGCTCCATTCTCTCGGCGGCGCGGCGCATGGGTATGAGCTATCGCCGCGCCTGGCTATTGGTGGACGAGCTCGACCGCGCCTTCACCGAGCGCGTGGTGCGCACCTATCCCGGACGGCGCGGCCACGGCACCGATCTCACCGAGTTCGGCGAGAGGCTGATCACGCTCTATCGCGAGATCGAGCGCGCCAGTACCGAGGCCAGCGCCGGGCCGGTCGCTGAGCTGCGCGCGAAGCTGGCGCCAGACTGGGGCGTAGCGCCCCCCGCGCTCAAGGCCGGCGAGCCGCGCTGAAATCCGGGCTGCGGCTGTCCACCGCTACGCTCTTGATCATCGCCCAGACCGCCATGCCGGGACTGAGGCCAAGCCGCTGCACGCTTTCGCGCGTAATGGTCGCGGCGAGCGCGCTGCCGCCGAGATCGAGCGCGACATCGGCATACGGTCCCTCCTGGAGCCGGATGTCGGTGATCCTCGCCGGCAGCAGGTTGGAGACCGAGGTGTCGTCCGGCCGGGCGAGCGCCAAAGCGACGTCGCGGGAGCGCACCCGCGCCCGCACCCGCGCGCCGACGGAAATCTCGACCCGCGGCACCCGCAACTGCCCGCCGGGAAAGGCGAGGGTGGAGAGCGCGTAGGCGTCATCATGGCGCTCGACCACGCATTCCAGCAGGCTGCCGGTGTCGAAGCGCCCGATCACGGGCAGCACTTCCGGCCGGGACATCACCTCACCCACCGGGCCGGCGGCGATCTGCCGGCCGTCGTGCAGGGCGACCACCATGTCGGAGAGCCGCAGCACCTCGTCCACCGAATGGCTGACATAGAGGATGGGCAGCGCCATCTCGTCGCGCAGGCGTTCGAGATAGGGCAGGATTTCCTGCTTGCGCGCCTCATCGAGTGCCGCCAGCGGCTCGTCCATCAGCAGCAGGCGGGGCTGGGACAGCAGCGCCCGGCCGATCGCCACGCGCTGGCGCTCGCCGCCGGACAGGGTGTGCGGGCGGCGGGCCAGAAGGTGCGGGATGCCCAGCAACTCCACCACCGGCGCGAAGCCGATGCGCTTGTCAGTGGCGCGGCTGCGGCGCTCGCCATAGCGCAGGTTGCGCTCCACCGACAGATGCGGGAACAGCCGCGCATCCTGGAACACATAGCCGGCGCGGCGTTGCTCGATCCTGAGGTCGATGTCGCGCGCGGCGTCGAAATAGGTCTCGCCATCGACGACGATGCGCCCGCGATCGGGCCGCACCACGCCTGCGATGGCCTGGATGATCGTGGTCTTGCCGGCGCCCGAGCGGCCGAACAGTGCGGTGACGCCGGCTGCTGGCGCCGCGAAGCGGGCTTCGAGCGAAAAGCCGTCGGGGCGGGCGAGCGCGATGTCGATCTCGATCATGGCGCCGTCCTCACCGGCCCATCATGGCGCGGATGCGCCGGTCGACCAGGCTCGCCAGCAGCAGCGAGGCCAGCGCCAGCACCACGGAGACCACCACGAGGCGGGCGGCCATGGCGTCGCCGTCTGGCATGTGGGTGGCGCTGTAGATGGCGAGCGGGATGGTGCGGGTCTGGCCCTCGACATTGGAGACGAAGGTGATGGTGGCGCCGAACTCGCCAAGCGCCGAGGCAACCGCCATCAGCGCGCCGGAGAGGATGCCGGGCAGCATCAGCGGCAGCGTGATGGAGAAGAACACATCGAGCCGGCTGGCGCCGAGCGTGCGCGCGGCGGTCTCCAGGCCTTGGTCGACCGCTTCCAGCGACAGGCGGATCGCGTTCACCGTCAGCGGGAAGCTGACCACGGCGGCGGCAACCGTGGCGCCGGCGGTGGTGAAGATCAGCCTGATGCCGAACCAGGCGTCGAGATACTGGCCGATGGAACCGCGCGCGCCGAGCGTCAGTAGCAGGAGATAGCCGACCACCACTTTGGGCAGTACCAGCGGCAGGTAGATCAGGCCGTCGAACAGCCCGCGTCCGGGAAAGCGGGTGCGGGCGAGCAGCCACGCCGCGCCGATGGCGACCGGCAGGCTCCAGAACGTCGCCCAGAACGCGACCTTCAGGCTGAGATGGACCGCCGTCCACTCTTCGGGGGTGAGCCAGTAGCCGGAGCTGAACAGCGGGTCGATCCTTCGCGGCGGCGTTGAGCGGGGGCCGCCCGGCCGGGTTGGCGCAGGCGGACGGCGTTTGTCGTCAGGTGGCTATCACTTCACCACGAAGCCGTATTGGGCGTACACCTTCCTGGCGTCCGGGCCGACGAGATAGTCGAAGAACGCCCGGGTCTCGTCATTGTCCTGGCCCTTCACGATCTCGAACGGGTACTCCACCGGCGGGTGGCTGTCGGCCGGGAAGGTGGCGACGATCTTCACATTCTTGGCGATGGCGGCGTCGGTGGAATAGACGATGCCGGCGGTGGCCTCGCCACGCTCCACCAGCGCGAGCGCCGCGCGCACGCTCTCGGCGCCGACGATGCGATCCTTCACCTTGTCCCACTGGCCGAGGCTGGTCAGCGCGGTCTTGGCATAGACGCCGATCGGCACGCTGTCGGTGAGGCCGGTGGCGATCTTGCCGTCGGCGCCGAGGAAGGCGAGCCAGTCGAAGGACGTGTCGAGGGTTACGTCTCTCGCCTTGTCCGCCGGCATGATCAACACCAGCGAATTGCCGATCGGGGTCACGCGGGTGGCCTTCAGGGTCAGGTCCTTGCCCTCGGTGTAGTCCATCCACTTGGTATCGGCCGAAGCGAAGATGGCGGCCGGCGCGCCGGCCTCCAACTGCTTGGCCAGCGCCGAAGAGGCGGCGAAGGAGAAGCTCACATCCTTCCCGGTCTGCGCCTTGTAGAGCTTGCCGATGTCCTGAAACGCGTTGGTCAGGCTGGCGGCGGCGAAGATGGTGGTCTGGCCCTGTGCCGGCGCGGGGGCCGCGTGGGCCAGCAGCCCGGCCACCACGGCGAAGGCGGCCGCGCAGAACGATCTGGAAATGAACGACATGGCGAGGCTCCGATGATCATGTATTTCTCCATATACATGATTGAGCGGCCAATGCCAGAGCCTCGGGAGGCGCCGCGTGGCGGATTTTGTGGGTCAATCTTCCTTGAGGATGAACGAGCATTCATTCAGCCAGCGTTCATTTCAAGGAACCTAACGTGGGTTTATCGATTGTAGATCCAGAGGAGACTCAGGATGAAAAAGTTTAGTGTTGCCGCTCTCGCTGTCGTGACTGCTGTCTCGTCCATGGCCGTTCCGGCTGTCGCCGCGCCTTTCGGCCCTCATCAACTTGCGGCGCCGCCGTCCAATGTTGAGGTGGTGCGCCACGGGGGCTATCATGGCCCGCGCCCCGGACCCGGTTATGGTGGGCCTGGCTATCGCGGCCCTGGGTATCGTGGCCCCGGCCCGGCCTATTACAACCGTGGCGGCCGCTACTATTATAACGGGCACCGCGGCTACAATTATTACCGGCCCGGCTATCGTCAGTATAATGGCTGGTGGTTCCCGGCGGCGGCGTTCGCGACCGGCGCGATCATCGGCGGTGCCATCGCCAACCAGTCGGCGCCGGCCTATTCCGGCGGAGGCGGGCATGTGGCCTGGTGCCAGAGCCAGTACCGTTCCTACCGGGTCTCCGACAACACCTTCCAGCCCTATAACGGCCCGCGCCAGCAGTGCGTCTCGCCCTATTGAGGCCTGACGTCCGTATGAACTGATGAATGCCGTCCCGGCCGCATCGCCGGGGCGGCATTTTCGTTTGAGACGGTATGCGCCGGCTATGGCACCAGCACCGCCGCGCCGTCGAACCGGCCGTGCCGCAGATCGTCCAGCGCGCGGTTGGCCTCGTGCAGCGGGTAGGCCGTGGTTCGGGTCGCGATGCCGATGCGCGGGGCGAGGTCGAGAAAGTCGAGGCCGTCCTGCCGCGTCAGATTGGCGACCGAGAGCACCTGCCGTTCCTCCCAGAGCAGGGCGTAGGGAAAGCTCGGAATGTCGCTCATATGGATGCCGGCGCACACTACGCGCCCGCCCTTGCGCACCGCCTTCAGCGCCGCCGGCACCAGCGCGCCCACCGGCGCGAACAGGATGGCGGCGTCGAGCGGCTCGGGCGGTCTCTCATCCGAACCGCCGGCCCAGACCGCGCCGAGCGAGCGGGCGAAATCCTGGCTGGCGGTATCGCCCGTCTGGGTGAAGGCGAATACCTCGCGCCCCTGCCAGCGCGCCACCTGCGCGATGATATGGGCCGCCGCGCCGAAGCCATAGAGCCCAAGCCGGCGCGCCTCGCCCGCCATCACCAGCGAGCGCCAGCCGATCAGCCCGGCGCAGAGCAGCGGCGCCAGCGCGACATCCTCCCCCGCCTCACCAAGCGGAAAGGCGAAGCGTGCATCCGCGATCACGGCCGTCGCATAGCCGCCGTCCCGGGTGTAGCCGGTGAATTCCGGAGCGTCGCAGAGGTTCTCATGGGCGTCGCGGCAGTAGGGGCAGGTGCCGCAGCTATGGCCCAGCCACGGCACGCCGACGCGCTCGCCGAGATTGAGGCCGGTGACATCCGGGCCGATGGCATCGATGCGGCCGATGATTTCGTGGCCGGGAATGATCGGCACGCGCGGATGGGGGAGTTCGCCGTCCACGACATGCAGATCGGTGCGGCACACACCGCAGGCCGTGACCTTCAGCCTGATCTGGCCGGGGCCGGGCGTGCGGTCGGGCAACTCAGTCCAAACCAGCTTCTCTCCGATGGCGTTAAGGACCATGGCGTGCATGGGCGCTCTCCGGAACAGGGCACGACGGCGCGGGTGGCCACCATCATGCCCGATGCCAGCGACGCGCGACATCCCATTCGCCGAAGCGCTGCCTGAATCGGCAGAAGCGCGCCGCGCTGTCGTCGATCGTGTTTGCGCCTTCCATTCCGCGCCACGTACTGGGGATATTGTGAGTTCCGCAGGATTGTCAGGGTAGCTGACCTTTCATCGGATGCAGCGACAAGACGTCTATTCAGGGCATCGTCGGTTCGTTACGAAAATTTCCGTCGAATACTTGAAGCAATACCTCGGGCGCTGCGAAAACGCGGGTCTCCCATCCGCGGAGACCGTCGGGACTGCCCATGTCGAAGTGTCATATCTGCTATGCTCGCGGGATAAGGTGATTCGAGTCTGTGGGCAGGGCAGTGGGACATGGCCGAAACGACCGTTGACGCGGGCCGCGCGACGCCGGCCTTCTCGAGCCGCAAAGCGTGGCGCCCGCCTGCGTTCGCGAGCCTCGGCGCGGTGTCCGCGGCGGCCCTCTCGCTCGCGGCGCTGATGCCGCTGCCGGCGCGGGCGGCCGATGTAGCCTGTGATCTTACCGCCACCTCTCTGAGCTGCGCAGGCGCGGCGACCGGCGCGGATGCGACGGCGGTCGGCGACGATTCTGAGGCAACGCAGGATGGCGGGACGGCGGTCGGGCAGGGTTCCAAAGTATTCGGCGTGAATGGCAGCGCTTTCGGCCAGCTCTCAGTGGCCAATGGCGTATCCTCCACGGCGGTCGGCCAGAACAGCGCGGCCAATGGCGCCTCCTCGACGGCGGTCGGGCGCAACGCCGCCGCCAACGCTGCCCAGACTACGGTGATGGGCGCGGACGCGGCGGCCAATGCGGTGGCCGCCACTGCCATCGGCCAGGGCGCCAATGCCAATGGGCGCAGCGCCACCGCTATCGGTCAGGGCGCCAACGCCAATCTCGATTTCGCGACGGCCGTCGGCGCCGGCTCCGCCGCGCAGGGCGTGAACGCTTCCGCTTTCGGCAATGGCGCGCAGGCGAACGCCAGCGCCAGCACCGCGCTCGGCCAGGGCGCCGGCGCCACGGCCGCGCAGGCCACCGCCGTCGGACAGGGGGCGGTGGCCAATGGCGTCGGTTCGACCGCGCTCGGCCAGGAGGCGATCGCCAACGCCGACAGCTCAACCGCGCTCGGCCAGAACGCCACCGCCAATGCCGAGGGCGCGACCGCGGTCGGGCGCATCGCCGCCGCCAATGCCGCGAACTCGACGGCGCTGGGCTGGAACGCCTCGGCGAACGGGGTCGGCGCCACGGCCTTGGGGCAAGGCTCCATCGCCGCCTTCCAGGGCTCGACCGCGGTCGGGCAGGGTGCCAATTCCTCGGCTGTCGACGCGACCGCGCTCGGCAATGGCGCGACCGCCGCCTCGCAGGCCTCGACCGCGCTCGGCAGCGGCGCCACCGCCGATGCCGTCAATGCGACGGCGGTCGGCTGGGGCGCCTCGGCCAACGGCGCCGGCGCCACCGCGCTGGGGCAGGGTGCGGCCGCCGCCTTCCAGGGAGCGACCGCGATCGGGCAGGGCGCGAGTTCCGGCGCCGCCAATGCCACTGCCCTCGGCAACGCTTCGGCGGCCGGGTTCGAGGGCGCGACCGCGCTCGGCAGTGGCGCTATCGCCAACGCCACCAGCACGACGGCGGTCGGTTGGGGCGCCTCGGCGAGCGGCTCGGGCGCCTCCGCCTTGGGGCAGGGTGCCGTGGCGTCGGCACCGGGTGCGGCGGCTTTCGGCCAGGGCGCGACCGCCTCTGCCACCAGCGCCACCGCCGTCGGCACCGGCGCCAATGCCGCGTTCACCAACTCCTTCGCGCTGGGCAGCGGCGCCACCACCACCCGTGCCAATCAGGTCGCGATCGGCACCGCGGCCAATACTTATTCCATGCCGGGCCTCACCTCCTCGACCAGCCGGTCGGCGCAGTCCGGCCCGGTGCAGATTGTCACCACCGATACATCGGGCAACCTCGCCTCGGCGCCGGTGAGCCAGCTGGTCAATCTCGATTCGGTCTATCGCGAGATCGACCGCGTGCAGGAAGGCGTTGCCATGGCGATCGCGATGGACACGCCGAACCTGCCCTATGGCAAGGACGTCGCGGTCAGCGCGCAGTGGGGTACGTTCGGCGGGCAGAATGCGATGGCGTTCTCCGGCATCGCACGGATCTGGGACGACAGCCTGTTCCTCACCGGCGGCATCGGCGTCGGCTTTAATGAAGGCACGGTCGGCGGCAAGGCCGGCGTGATGATGGCATGGTGACGCTGCGCCCCGCCGCGCTGGTGCTCGCCGCCGCGTTTGGCGTTGCGCTTGGCCTGCCGGCGGTGACCAGCCAGCCGACCGGCTTCGTCAGCTCGGCGCAGCAGGAGGCGCAAGAGGCCCGGCCCGCCAGCACACCGGCGAACGCGGCGCCCGCCGGCGGGACTTCGCCGACAGTGCCGGCCTCGACGGCGCAGGGCGTGCTTCAGGTGCCGCCTCCCGCCGTGCTGCTGGCTCTGCTGCGCGGCACGCTCGCCGCCGTGAATCAGGCAAACGTGACCGGCAATTACTCGGTGCTGCGCGATCTCGGCGCGCCGGCATTCCGCGAGAACTACAATGCCGCCGAGCTCGCCGACCGGTTCCGGCCCTGGCGCGAGAACGCGCTTGATTTCGCCGCGATCCTGCTGCTCGACGCCAAGCTGTCGCGCGCCCCATCGATCGACAAGGACGGCGTGCTGCGGCTTGCCGGCTATTTCCCGACCGCGCCGCTGCGCATCGGGTTCGATCTCGGTTTCCAGGCGATCGGCGGAAATTGGCGGCTGTCGACCATTGCGGTCGATGCACGACCGCAGGAGGCGAGCGACGCCCCGGCCGCCAAGGCTCCAGCGGCATCGCCCGCGACTGCCCGCGCCCCGGTCGCGAAGCAGGCGCCCGCCGCTCCGAAACAGATGGCGCGCGAGACGCCGGCGCGCCCGCCTGCGCCCGCGACCACGCAGGGCCGCAACGATCCGGCCGAGATCGTCCCGCCCTTCAGCGCCACGGCCTCCCGGCCTGCGATCCGCCCCGCGCCTTTCGCGATGGGCCCTTGAGGTCGGGGCTCGGCGGGAGGCTGCCGTCATCACGGCGACAAAGGATCCCGGCGGCGAGAGCGGTACGCGTCGGGGCGTTGAGCCCGGAAGACGCGCGTGAAGCTGAGCCTCGGCTTCTGAAGCGAGCCGTTGATGCGCAAGTCGGGCGTGTTCCTCGACCATAATTCCGGCTTGGAAATTAACCGTCGCGCCGGCATTGTCGAGCGTGACACCCTTAGCCCCCTCACGCCGGAAATATGATGTCCCTCCAGATCCCGGCCCGCCGACTCGGCCGCAGCGGCCTTGTCGTCTCCCGCCTTGTGCTCGGCACGATGAATTTCGGCAGCCGGACCAGTGAAGCCGACGCGCTCGCCATCATCGCCGCCGCGGCCGAGGCGGGCGTCAATTTCATCGACACCGCCGATACCTATTCGGAGGGTCGTTCGGAACAGATCGTCGGCACCGCGCTCGCCGGCAATCGCGATAGTTGGGTGCTGGCCACCAAGCTCGCCAATCGCAACGGCCCGGGACACAATGATCGCGGCCTGTCGCGCAAATGGGTGCTGCATGAGGCGCATAAGAGCCTGAAGCGGTTGAAGACCGACTATATCGACATCCTCTACCTGCACGTTGAGGACCCCGACACCCCGCTCGAAGAGACGGTGCGCGCGCTCGCCCAGCTTCAGCGCGACGGGGCAATCCGCTATTTCGGCATCTCCAATCACAGCGCCTGGCGCATGGCCACGCTGTGCGCGCTCTGCGACGAGGAGGGCATCGACCGCCCGGTGGTCGCCCAGCCGCTTTATCACGCGCTCGACCGTACGGCGGAGACCGAGTTGCTGCCGGCCTGCGATTATCTGGGCGTCGGCGTCGCGGTGTACAGCCCGACGGCGCGCGGCATCCTTTCCGGCAAGTACAGCCTCGACGGCCCGCCCCCTGCCGACAGCCGCGTCGCGGTCGGCGACCGCCGGATTCTGGAATCCGCCTATCGCCCAGAGGCGGTTCAGGCCGCGGCGCGGATCGCGGCCTATGCCGCCTCGCTCGGCATCGAGCCGACAGCCTTCGCCATTTCATGGGTGCTGGCGAACCGGAACGTGACCGCCGCCATCGTCGGCCCGCGCACCATGGAGCAGTGGGACAGCTATCTGAAGGCGGTCGATGTCGCCTGGTCCAGCGCACATGAGGCGGCCGTGGACCAGATCGTCCCGCGCGGCGCCGCGGCCGTGGCCTATGCGGTCGATCCGAAATATCCGGTGATGGGGCGGAAGGTGGGGGAGTGCGGCTGACAGGCCTCTCGTTCACATATGCGGCGATCAGCGGCGCGCCCAAACCAGCCGTGATGTTCGCGACGGTGCGCATTCCGTCAGGAACTCGCTTACACGTCGCATGTTCGCGCACCGTCCAAGATGCGTCGTCTCTTGTAGTCGAGCTTCCACCGGGCCAGCGCGGCTCTGTCCCGGACAAGCTGGGTAACAGCGGCTTGTGGTTGACCTCGAAGCCTTCGCGCCGGAGCAGCACATGCAGACGCCTGTAACCGAACCGCCGTCGCTCCCGGGCGATGGCCTTCACGCGCTCGCGAAGCGAGGCGTCATTCCCGCGCGTGGCTCTCTATCTCACGGTTAATGGGCCAGAACGAACTTCAAGCTGGATTAGACATCAGGGCAACGTCACCTGGTATCAGGTCGGCCTAATCATCCCTCACCGGCAAACTCCTCGCCCGCCTTCGCAAAATGTTGTTTGATCAGGGTCTGGAAGCCACGCGCGGCGGATGACAGCGGTCGGCCTCGCAGGCGCATGATCGCGAGAATGCCGCCTACTCCCGCAGGCTCCACCGGGAGGGACTGTAGCATTTCGTCGTCTGGAAGAGAGGTGCTTGCCAGAATGGTGACGCCGACGCCGGCTCGGACGAACTGGGCGACGGCGCTGTAAGTATTCACCGTGATCGTATAGTTCAGACGGAAGCCCGCACTCGCCGCTGCGCCATCGAAGATGCGTCTCAAATTCGAGGAGGGCGGCATGGAGACAAGCGGCTCGTCCCTCAGGTCCGTAAGGGTCACCTTCTCGAATGTCGAGAAACGGTGTCCCCGTGCGAATACGACATGGAAATGTGTAGGGCACAGTTTGTCGACGAAAAGATCGTCATAGGGCTCGCTCAGGGTGCCGATGCCGAAATCGACCTGGCCCGAGCGGATCATTCCCATGGTATTGCTCTGAATACCTTCTAGTACCTGGATGATCACGTTCGGATTGGCGCGCTTGTATTCGATGATCATGTTGGCGAGCATGTTGGTCGCGAACGACATCGGGCACGCAATCGACAGGTGACCGCGCGTCTGGTCGCGCAACTCGCGCAGCGCCTCCGAGCTGAGTTCGAGGTCGTGAAGGATGCGCTCTGCCAGCGGCACGAACTCCGC
This sequence comes from Ancylobacter sp. G4_0304, assembly GCF_047501495.1. Taxonomy (NCBI): domain Bacteria; kingdom Pseudomonadati; phylum Pseudomonadota; class Alphaproteobacteria; order Hyphomicrobiales; family Xanthobacteraceae; genus Ancylobacter; species Ancylobacter sp. G4_0304. Next base: position 18,710 of record NZ_JAZDRM010000006.1, read on the forward strand.
CCCCGCATTGGTGAGCGTCACCTGCCGCGTCGTGCGGTCGAATAAAGCGATGCCCAATTCTTCTTCTGCCGACCGGATCATCCGTGAAAGGCCAGGCTGGGAGAGCTGCATTTCCGACGCCGCGGCGATAAAGCTGGAATACTTTGCTACTGCCGCGACTGCCTTGAGTTGGCGGACCGATAGATTGGGGATCTCCGACATGAAAACAGCCCGGTTCGAGTCTGGATCGTCGAGAGATATATGCGAATTTCGCATCAGTAAACGGCATCAGAAATTATTTGATAATAAAAGCGAGCCCTCATTAGTATCGCTCATGACGCATCGGTGACGTCAGGGAGGGAAGATGACGAACTCGCAGGAAGTCGCCTCACGGTTGGACGCGGTTCTCTCAACGCTGCTTGATGCCACGAACGCGAGCCGAACCACTCTTCGCGTCGACGTCCCGGCGCTGGGGTTCATCGTGAACGATCCCGCTGGCGAGGCAAAACGCGCGGAAGTGAAGTCGCTGCGCGGTGAGACCGGCCTAAACCAGCGTGCCCTCGAGACGGTGAAGTGGCTTGAGCGCGAACGTCGCCCGCTCGTCCAGGACGATCTGCTCACCGCCGAGGTCCCGGCGCCTGCCGCGCTGATCGAGATCTATGGCGTGCACGCGCAGATGCTCGGTCCGCTCATCGTCGATGGCGCCCTTCAGGGCTGGGTGTCAGTGCATGAATGCGGGGCCTCCCGCAACTGGAGCGCGGCCGATACCGCAGCTCTCGATGCGGCCGTGGACAGCGTCCGCTCCATTCTCGCCGATACCGCACGTTGATCGGCCCATTCTCCGCGCATGCCGCTTCTAGCGGCGCCGGCGCACGAAACAGGAAGGACATCGTTTAGCAGCACGACATCGTTGCCGGAATGCAGGTGCCGCAGAGCACCGCGACGGCGTCAGACGATCCTGAACAACAATCCATCCAGAGGACGACAACATGCGGAAAATCCTGAGCGCGGTGGGCGCAGCGCTACTCCTATGCGCGGCGCCATCCTATGCTGCCGACTATCCCTCCGAGCCGATCAAGCTCGTCGTGCCCTTTGCTCCCGGTGGCAGCGTCGACACGGTTGCGCGCATTATCGGCCAGGAACTCACGAAGGAACTCGGCCAGTCCATCGTGGTAGAGAACCGCGCGGGCGCGGGTGGCAATATCGGCTTCGAGACCGTCGCCAAAGCCAAGCCCGACGGCTACACGCTGTTGATGGCCTCCTCGCCGTTGGCGGTGAACATCAGCCTCTACAAAGCCCTCGGCTATGACCCCAAGACCAGTTTTGCCCCGATCTCGCTCGTCGCGCTGCAGCCTAACGTGCTGGTGGTGAACCCCGAACTGCCGGTGAAGACCGTCGCCGAACTGATTGCCTACGCGAAGGCCAATCCCGGCAAGCTCAACTTCGGATCCTCGGGGCTCGGCGCCTCGCAGCATCTGTCGGGTGAGCTTTTCAAGCGTCGTGCCGGCGTCGAGATGGTGCACGTTCCCTATCGCGGCGGCGGGCCGGCCATGACGGATCTCGTCGCCGGTCGGATCCAGCTGATGTTCGAGACGATTCCGAGCGCGACGCCTTACATCACCTCCGGCCAGCTTCGTCCGCTCGCCGTCACCGTCGAAAAGCGCTCGGTGCAGCTTCCTAGTGTTCCCACGATGGAGGAAGCCGGCGTGGCGGATTTCGTGTCGCGCGGCTGGCTCGGCATGGTCGCTCCCGCCGGAACGCCCCAGCCGATCCTCGACAAGCTCAACGCCGCCGTGGTGAAGGCTCTGGCTGAACCTGCCGTCTTGAAGCGCTTGACCGAGCTTGGTCTGGTGGTCGAGGGCTCGAGCCCGGCCGAGTTCAGCACCTTCCTCGATACGGAAATCACCAGCTTCCGCACCCTAATTACCGAAGCCAACATCACGCTGAACTGACGGATGCATAACCGTGGCGGCCGTAACCCCCGTCCGGCCGCCACGGGATTTCTCCAAAAGGGCTCGCATCATGAAGACCTATAGCATTGCCACCATTCCCGGCGATGGAATCGGCCACGAGGTCATGCCCGAAGGCATGCGCGTCCTTGAGGCCGCCGCCCGCCGATTCGGTTTCGGACTCGAGTGGGACGAGAAGGACTGGTCGTGCGAGCGCTATCATCGCACCGGCGCGATGATGCCCGAGGACGGGCTCCAGCAGATCGCCGGCCATGACGCGATCTATCTCGGCGCCGTCGGATATCCCGGCGTGCCCGATCACGTCTCGCTCTGGGGCCTTCTGATCCCGATCCGCCGCGAATTCGACCAGTACGCCAATGTGCGACCCGTCCGCCTGATGCCCGGCGTGCGTTCGCCGCTCGCCGATCGCGGGCCGGCCGATATCGACATGCTGATCATCCGCGAGAATACGGAGGGTGAGTATTCCTCCGTCGGCGGGCGCGAGAATGTCGGCACGCCGGAAGAGCGCGTGGTCCAGCACAGCATATTCACCCGTAAGGGTGTGGACCGCATCCAGCGCTATGCTTTTGAAGCGGCAATAAAGCGGCGCAAGAGCCTCACCTCCGCCACCAAGTCCAACGGCATTGCGATCACCATGCCCTATTGGGACGAGTGCTTCGCGCAGATGGCGACGAACTACCCGGCGGTGACCACAGCGCAGTTCCACATCGACATTCTGGTCGCGCATTTCGTGCGTAACCCACAATGGTTCGACGTGGTGGTCGCGTCGAACCTGTTCGGCGACATCCTCTCCGATCTCGGCCCGGCCTGCGCGGGCACCATCGCGATCGCGCCCTCGGCCAACATCAACCCCGAGCGGGTGCATCCCTCCATGTTCGAGCCCGTCCACGGCTCCGCGCCGGACATTTTCGGGCGCAACATCTCGAACCCGATCGGGCAGGTGTGGTCGGGCGCGATGATGCTGGAGCATCTCGGTCAGCCCGAAGCCGCCGCCGCCATCGTCTCCGCCATCGAAAAGGTCCTGTCCGCCGGGCCGCACACGCCGGATCTCGGCGGCACAGCCTCGACGCAGGAGATGGGCGCGGCCATCGCGGCCGCCATCTGAACGAACGCGTCCACGGGCCGCGGCGGGCGCGCCGAAGTGACGGCCGTCGGGCCAAGCTCTCTCTCGCCTATGCGAAAAACTCATTGACCAGCGAGTATCCGCCAAAATCCGCAAGAGCTTCCCACCTTCGACGGACCCGGCCCATCACATGAGGCGCAAGTGGTCCGCCCATTCGATCAGTGCAAACGGAGTGCCCACTGTGCCCCTTTCGACCAAGCCCGCTTCCGCCACCACCGTCGCTCGGGAGGTCTGATCATGGCCGTATGGGGACATGACCTCCTGGCGCAGGCCCTCAAGGATCAGGGCGTCGAGACCTTCTTCTTCATCATGGGTGCGCCGATGTCATCCGGCGAAAAGGCCGCGATGAATCTCGGCATTCGCGGCATCGACGTGCGACACGAACAGGCCGCCGCGATGATGGCGCATGGCTATGCCCGCGTGAGCAACAAGCCGGGCGTGTGTATGGCGTGCTCGGGTCCGGGCACGTTGAATTTCGGCACCGGCCTCGCCACCTCCCTGATGGACGGCGTGCCCGTCGTGGCGCTCGGCGGCTCCAGCCCGATCGGCGAATATGGCCGTGGCGCGTTCCAGGAGTTCGACCAGCTCGCCGCCATGAAGCCGTTGGTGAAGTGGGCCGAGCGCGTCTACGAGGCGCATCGCATCCCTGAGATCGTCAACCTCGCCTTCCGTCAGGCGCTCACCGGCAAGCCCGGCCCGGTCTATCTCGATTTCCCGAGCGACATTCTCTACGCCGAGGTGGACGAAGCGAAGGTCGTGTGGCCGAAGATCCCGGCCGACGGCCATCGGGTGCGCCCGGCGGGCGATCCGGCGCAGGTGGAGAAGGCGCTGGAACTGCTAGCCAATGCCGAGCGCCCGGTGGTCATCTCCGGCACCGGCGTGCTGTGGTCGGATGCGTCGCAGGCGCTGGCCCAATGGGTCGAGCACACCGGCATGCCGCTCTACACAACCCCACAGGGACGCGGCGTGGTGCCGGAAGATGAGCCCGGCCAGTTCCCCATCGCGCGCTCCACCGCGCTGCGCGAGGCGGATGTCGTACTCGTGGTCGGCACGCGGCTGAACTATGTGTTCGGGCAGGGGCAGGTCCCGCGCTTCGCCCGTGACGTGAAGCTGATCCGCATAGACATCGATCCGGGCGAGCTCGCGATCACCCCGCAGGTCGATCTCCCCATTCTGGGCGACGCGCGCACCGTGCTGAACCAGTTGCTTGCCGGCGCGGGTGAGAGGGTTTCGGCCGCGCGCTACACAGCATGGGTGAAGCGCCTCGCCGGCGTCGAGAAGGAGAGGGCGCCGAAATTCGAGGCGCAGCTTTCCACCGATCAGATGCCGATCCACCCGCTGCGCCTGTGCAAGGAAATCCGCGACTTCCTGCCCCGCAATGCCATCCTCGCGGTCGATGGTCAGGAGATCCTGAACTATGGCCGTCAGGCGATTCCGACCTTCGTCGCCGGACACCGACTGAACTCCGGCACCTTCGGCACCATGGGTGTCGGTCTGCCTTTCGGGCTCGGCGCCAAGGCCGCCAAGCCCGATACGCCGGTGCTGGTGCTGCACGGCGATGGATCGTTCGGCATGAACGGCATGGAGCTGGACACCGCGGTCCGCCACAAGCTGCCGGTCATCGTGGTGATCAGCCTTAACGGCGGCTGGACCTCGGACCCTGAACGCATCAAGCCCGGCCGCGACCTCGGCTACACCCGCTTCCACGACTTCGCCGAGGCGCTGGATTGTGTCGGCGAGTATGTCGAGCGCCCGGAGGACATCCGCCCGGCGCTCGAACGTGCAGCGGCTGCGGTCGCTGAAGGGCGCACCGCGCTCGTCAACGTCGTCACCGATCATGACGCCCGCGCCCAGACCGTGAAGTTCACGAGGACAATGACATGAGCAGCGCACTCCTCAAGGCCGATCCATCAGCCATTTCTTCCGGAGCCGACATGCACGCCGCTCTCGACTTCCTCAAGCCGCGCTCGATCGCCATCATCGGCGCCTCGCGCGATCCGTCAAAGCGAGGCAATCGCGCGATTCAGACCCTGCAGGAATGCGGGTACAAGGGCGCAATCCTGCCCATCAATCCGAAGGAGACCGAGATCCTCGGCCTGCCCACCTATCCCGACCTCGCCTCCGCTCCCGGCGAGATCGACCTCGCCATGATCTGTACGCCGGCCCGTGTCGCCCCCGACGTCATCGCCTTGTGCGGCGCGCGCGGCGTGAAGGGTGCGCTGGTGCTAGCGGGCGGGTTCAGCGAAGCTGGCGAGGCGGGGGGCGAACTTGAGGCCCGCACGCTGGAGGCCGCGAGAGCCGGCAATGTCCGCATGATCGGGCCGAACACCAACGGCATGTTCGACGGCCATACCGGCATGAACCTCACCGGCTGGCCGAGCGTCTATGCCGGCGGTCTCGGTGTGCTCTCGCAGTCCGGGAATGTCGCGCTCTCGCTGCTGGCCCAAAGCCACCAGAACGGCCACGCCGGCTTCAGCACTTTCGTGGGCGTCGGCAATGAGGGCGATGTTCGGTTCGACGAGTATCTGCGTTTCTTCGGCGAGGATCCGAACACCAGGGCCGTCATCGTCTATTGCGAGGGTTTCAAGGATGGGCAGGCCTTCCTCGAGGCCGCGCGCGAGGTCGCCCGCATCAAGCCCGTGGTGCTCTACAAGGCGGGGCGCACGGATCTGGGTGAGGGCGCGGCGCGCTCGCATTCCGGCTCGCTCGCTGGAAATTACACGGTAGCCAGCGCCGCGCTGCAGCAGGCGGGCGTCATCCAGGTCGAGCGTTCCGACGAAATGTTCATCGTCGCCGACCTCGTCTCGCGCACGGCGGGCCGTCCCACGCGCGGCGTCGCGGTGCTGTCGGAAGGTGGCGGCCCGATTTCTCAGGCGGCCGACGCGCTGGCCGAACGCGGGCTTGAACTGCCGCAACTCGCTGATGCCACCGTGAGGGCGCTGCAGAAGATCACACCCAACGCCTCGCAACTCTCAAACCCTATCGACGCGGGTGGCGGCACCGATCCGCATCCGCGGTTTATGCCGGCCTGCGGAGCCGAAATCCTCGCCGACAGGTCCGTCGATGCCCTGCTGATCGTCGGCTATTTCGGCGGCTATCAGGTGCGCTACGGCGCTTCGATCCGCGAGATCGAGAACGAGGCCGCCCACCAGCTCGTCGCGCTCGCCAAAGAGCACGACAAGCCGGTCGTGGTGCAGTGCCACTATGCCGAGTTCCCGACCGAGGCGATCTCGATACTGCGGGAAGGTGGCATCGTAGTGGTGCGCTCCATCGAGATCGCGGCTGCCGCACTCGCTGCCGCGCAGCGCTTCCATGAGGTTTCGACCGCGCCCGCCAATGAGATCGACAGTCGCATCACGCCGAGTGCGAAAGCTTCCGGTCTCGCCGCTACTGCCAAAGCCGAGGGCCGCAACGCCCTGCTGGAGCCCGAGGCGATGGGCTTGCTGCGCGAGGCCGGCATAGCGGTGCCGCCCTTTGCTCTGTTGTGCTCCCCCACCGATGCGGCCAGCCTGCCGGCCGAACTCACCGATGTGCCGGTCGCGCTCAAGATCGTCTCGCGCGACATCCTGCATAAATCCGATGTCGGCGGCGTGCGGCTGAACATTTCCGGCGCCCAGGCCATCGAGACCGAGAGCGCCGCGCTGCTCGCACATATCGCCGACACGTGCCCAGGTGCCGAAATTGCCGGGGTGCTTGTCACTCCTATGGCGGCCAAGGGAGTCGAGGTGGTGATCGGCGTGACGCAAGACCCGCAATTCGGGCGCTTCCTGATGTTCGGCCTTGGCGGCGTCTTCGTCGAGGTGATGAAGGACGTCGTATTCCGCTCGCTGCCTATCAGCCGCGCAGATGCCGAAGGAATGCTCGACGGCATCCGGGGCAAGGCGCTTCTGGATGGCGCGCGTGGCGCGAAGCCGGTGGACCGTGAAGGATTGGTCGAACTCTTGCTTAAGGTGTCTCACCTCGCAATCGCCGCGCCGGATATCGTCGAGATCGACCTCAACCCGGTTATCGTCAACGCTGCAGGCTACGCCGTCGTCGATGCGCGGATGCTTCTCACCGGCGAGGGCCACTGACGCTGCGCGCAAGCCCGACCGTACGACCGCCTTCCGCGAAAAGCATCCGCCAGTGATGCGCGGACGGGCGGATTACACCAACCAGAGGTGGATAATGTTGCAACACGCGCTCAAACGGCAGGACACATGGGCCGGGCTGATCTTCCTCGGCATCGGGATCGCGGCCCTGTCGGTCGGACGTGAATACGATCCCGGCACCGCCACCTCGATGGGGCCGGGCTATTTCCCCAATCTCCTAAGTTACCTTTTGTGCGGGCTCGGTGCGGTCATCGCGATCCGGGGGCTGATCGTAGAGGGCGACGTGGTGTCCGGGCTCGCGGCGCGCCCGTTCCTCGTGCTTGCCGCCGTTGCGCTGTTCGCCGCGCTGGTGACGAGTGCCGGTATGGTGCTGGCCATCCTCGCGCTCATCATGGTGGGCGCCGCCGCCGGCCACGAGTTCAGGTTCCTCGAGGTGGCGGTGCTCGCCATCGGCCTCGCGATCTTCTCGGTCATCATCTTCCAGTGGGCGCTGGGCCTTCACCTCCAGCTCTGGCCGGCGTGGTGAGCTGATGGAATCGTTCGATCACCTCCTTCTGGGCCTCAGCGTCGCGCTGACGCCCATGAACCTCAGCTACTGCTTCATCGGCGCGCTCCTGGGTACGCTGATTGGCGTGCTGCCCGGTCTCGGCCCGGTGCCGACCATCGCAATGCTGCTGCCGCTGACCTTCAACCTGCCGCCCGAAACCTCGCTCATCATGCTGGCGGGCATCTATTACGGCGCGCAATATGGCGGCTCGGTCTCTGCGATCCTCGTGAATCTGCCAGGTGAATCGACCTCCGTCGTCACCTGCATCGATGGCTATCAGATGGCGAGGCAGGGACGCGCGGGGCCGGCGCTGGGCATCGCCGCCATCGGCTCGTTCTTCGCCGGCTGCGTCGCCGCGCTGCTGATGTTCCTCTTCGCCCCCGTGCTCTCGAAGATCGCTCTCAGCGTCGGGCCTACAGACTATTTCTCCATGATGGTGCTCGGCCTCATCAGCGCGGTCGTGCTGGCCAACGGCTCGTTGCTGAAGGCGGTGGCTATGGTGGTGCTCGGCGTTCTGCTGGGCACGGTCGGCACGGATCTCAACTCCGGCACTCGCCGCTTCACTTTCGACGTGCTGGAACTCTCGGATGGCATCGACTTCGTCATCGTCGCCGTAGCGCTGTTCGCCTTTGCCGAGATCATCGCCAACCTTGCGCAGGGCGAGAAGCGGGAGGTGTTCACCTCGCGTCTTGGCCGGGTGCTGCCGAGCATGGCGGACATCAAGCAGTCCGCGGGCGCCATCATGCGCGGCACGGCGCTTGGCTCCATGCTGGGCATCCTGCCGGGCGGCGGCGCGCTGCTTGCCTCCTTCGCTGCCTATTCGGTGGAGAAGAAGCTCGCCAAGGATCAGAGCCGGTTCGGCAACGGCGCGATCGAGGGCGTCGCCGCGCCGGAATCGGCTAACAATGCCGGGGCGCAGACCTCCATGGTGCCGCTGCTGACGCTCGGCATACCGCCGAACGCGGTGATGGCGCTGATGCTGGGCGCCATGACCATCCAGGGCATCCAGCCCGGCCCGCAGGTGATGAATACCGATCCGCGCCTGTTCTGGGGGCTGATCGCGAGCCTGTGGGTCGGCAACGTGATCCTCGTCGTGCTGAACCTTCCGCTGATCGGGATCTGGATCAAGCTGCTGAATGTGCCCTATCGCCTGCTGTTCCCGGCGATCCTGCTGTTTTGCAGCATCGGCGTCTACACCATCAATCACCAGCCCTTCGACCTGATGTTAGCGGCTGGGTTGGGCGCGGTTGGCTATCTGCTGGCGAAGCTCGGCTGCGAGCCCGCGCCGCTGCTGCTCGGCTTCATCCTCGGCCCGTTGATGGAGGAGAACCTCCAGCGCTCCCTGCTGCTTTCGCGCGGCGATCCGACGGTGTTCCTCACGGAGCCGCTCAGCGCCGCCCTTCTTGTCGCCTCCGCCCTGCTGCTTATCGTCGTCGCCGCGCCGACGATCCGCCGCAAGCGTGAAGCGGCGTTCCAGGAGTAGCGCCATGGCAAAAGTCGTCGTCATCTGCACCGGAGGCACCATCGCCTCCCGCCGCGATGCCGTTCATGGCGACATCCGCGCGGTGGCGAACGGGGCGGAGCTGGTCGCCGAACTCAGCGGACTGCCGGACGATCTCGAGGTCGAAGTGGTCCAGCTGTTCAATGTCGGCAGCTACGCACTGGGCTTGCCGGAGGCCTTTGCGCTTGCCCGCCGGGCGGACGAGGAACTGCAACGCCCGGATGTTGCCGGCGTCGTCGTCACCCATGGTACCGATACGATGGAGGAAAGCGCCTTCATGGCCGACCTCCTCGTCGCCTCCGATAAGCCCGTCGTGTTCACCGGCGCCCAGCGCCTCGCCACGGAGGACGACCGCGACGGCCCGCGAAACCTGTCCGCCGCAATCCGTCTCGCTGCCGATCCGCGCCTGCGTGGTTTCGGCGCAATGATCGCGTTCGACGAGGAGTTTCATGCCGCTCGCGACGTCACCAAGACCCACACCTCGCGCGTCGGCACCTTTCAGTCCGCCGAGCACGGCAAGCTAGGCGACGTCGACGCCGCTCGAATTGTGATCTACCGCACGCCGCGCGCCCGCTGCCCCATTCCGACGACGCGGATCGAGAGCGCCGTCGAACTCATCAAGGTGTCGATGGGCTCCAGCGCCACCTTTTTTCGGGCGGCGCTGGCCGATGGCGCGCGCGGGCTCGTTGTCGAAGCCTTCGGGCGCGGCAATGTCCCGCCCGGCGCGCTGGAGGGAATCCGCCTCTGTGCAGAAGCTGGCGTGCCCGTGCTCGTCACCTCGCGTTGTCCGCAGGGCCGCGTCCAGCCGATCTACGGCAATGGCGGCGGTAAGGATGTCGCCGCGGCCGGGGCAATCTTCGCGGGCGACCTGTCGGGTATCAAAGCGCGCATTCTGCTGTCTGTCCTCGTCGGCGCGGGAACGAGCCGTGAGGACATTATCGCGGCTGTCGGACGGGTCGCGGATTGACTGCACACCGTTTCATTCAAGGAGGGACGAATGGCGAAGGAAATCTTGTGTGCGTTCGGCGTTGACGTCGACGCAGTCGCCGGCTGGCTCGGCTCCTATGGCGGCGAGGATTCGCCCGATGACATCTCGCGCGGCATGTTCGCCGGTGAGGTGGGCGTGCCCCGCATGCTCAACATGTTCGAGCGCTTCGGCATCAAGACCACCTTTTTCGTGCCGGGCCATTCCATCGAGACGTTCCCCGAACAGATAAAGGCGGTCGCGGCAGCGGGCCACGAGATCGGTGTCCATGGCTACAGCCATGAGAACCCGATCGCGATGACGCCGGAGCAGGAAGAGGCGGTGCTCGATCACTGTATCAAGCTCATCACCGATCTCACCGGCAAGGCACCCACTGGATATGTCGCGCCGTGGTGGGAGTTCAGCGAGGTCACCAACGAACTTCTGTTGAAGAAGGGCATCAAGTACGACCATAGCCTGATGCACAAAGACTTCGAGCCCTATCGCGTGCGCGTCGGCGATAGCTGGACCAAGATCGACTATTCCAAGCACCCCTCGGCCTGGATGAAGCCGCTGGTTCGCGGCACCGAGAGCGATCTCATCGAAATTCCGGCGAGCTGGTATCTCGATGACCTGCCGCCGATGATGTTCATCAAGAAGTCACCCAACAGCCACGGCTTCGTGAATCCTCGCGACATCGAGCAGATGTGGAAGGACCAGTTCGACTGGGTCTACCGCGAAATGGACTATGCGGTCTTCACTATAACCCTGCACCCGGACGTGTCGGGGCGCCCGCAAGTGCTGATGATGCTGGAACGCCTGTTCGAGTACATAAATTCCCATGAGGGCGTGCGCTTCACCACCTTCGACGACATTGCGGACGACTTCGCGCGTCGCTCGCCACGGTCGAAGTAGCGCCGATGTGTGGCCTGTGCGGCGTGCTGGGCGGGCCCAATCACTGGAGCGAGGGCGTGGCGGGCCGCGATGGCGCCGGTACACCGCGTCCCTGGCTGCGCCGGCAGGCCCGCCAGCGCTCGGTGGCGCTGGCCAACGTCGTGCTGCGCCGTTACCGCGTCGTGGTCCGCGATTGGCAGGGGGCCGCCTTCACCGTTACAGGCCCGACAGGACGGGTCGAACTGGCCGAGGATCTTGGTGCGCTGTGGGTGCGCGTCGAGGCCATTCTCGGCCGCCCGCTCGACCCGCTCGATCCCGAACTGCTGGATGCGCTCGATGGATGAGCTGAAGGGAGACGCTGGGGCTGACGCAGAGGTCGCGACGATACCCGTAAACATAGTCACCGGCTTCCTCGGCAGCGGCAAGACAACGATGTTGCGCCACGTGCTGTCGGACCCGGCGTTCTCCCGTGCGGCGGTGCTGATCAACGAATTTGGCGAAATTGGTCTCGATCATCTCCTCGTCGAGCGTCTCGACCAGTCCACCATGCTCATGGAAAGCGGCTGCATCTGCTGCACGCTACAGGACGATCTGCGCACCACCCTGCGCGATCTCCATTCCCGTCGCGGGCGAGGCGAGGTGCCGCCCTTCGACCGCATCATCATCGAGACGACGGGCCTTGCCGATCCCGCCCCGGTGATGGCGACGGTGATGGCCGATCCGATGCTTCGCCATCATCTGCGGGTTGGCAATGTGGTCACCACCGTCGATGCCGTGAACGGGATCACAAGTTTTGAGCGTTTCGAGCAGAGCCGTAAGCAGGTAGCGCTCGCTGACAGGGTTCTGCTGACGAAATCCGATCTGGCGAATGAGGATCAGTGCGCGGACGTCGAGGCGCGCATAGATGAGCTCAATCCGCATGTGCGGATCGAGCGGACGGTGCGGGGGGCCGCTGCGGCGGACGTGCTGACCGGGCTGGGCGGCACGAATACGCCGGAGCGCGACGCGGAGCTCTGCGGATGGCTCGCCACCGCCGCCTCCTATCGCGCTCGGCTTCGGGGCGGCGGACAAGGCGACACCGGTGTTGCGCGTCGTGCCGCCTTTCAAGCGACGTCTGTCTCACCATCCACCGCGTTGCACTCGCTGGTCATGACACTCGACGAGCCGATCGAGTGGACCAGCTTCGGGCTTTGGCTCAGTCTGCTCGTGCAGCGGCACGGCGAAAAAATTCTGCGTTTCAAGGGTTTGCTGAACATTGCGGGATCGGAAACGCCCGTGATGCTGCACGGCGTCCACGCGCTGCTTCACCCGCCCGAGCATCTAGAATCCTGGCCAACTGAGGCGCGCAATTGCTTGCTGGTCTTTATCATTCAGGAGCTTGCACCTGAATTAGTCGAGCGCTCTCTGAGAGCCTTCCTAGCGGCAGGAGCACGCATCAGTTCATCGGAAGCCGAATACTCGTCCTCTATGTTGAACCGCCCGGCTCTGCCGGAGGCCCCACTCCTGAGAGGATGGGGCGATGACGAGCAAGACGACGGACAAGTTCTCGCCTGAGGTGCGTGCCCGGGCGGTGCGGATGGTGCTGGATCACGAGGCTGAACACCCTTCGCGCTGGCAGGCGATGGTGTCGATTGCGGCGACGATCGGCTGCTCGGCGCCCTCACTGAATGAGTGGCTGAAGAAGGCCGAGGTCGATGCCGGCAAGCGGGCCGGCGTGACGACGGATATGTAGGCGAAGCTGAAGGCCCTTGAGCGCGAGAACCGCGAGTTGCGGCAGGCGAACGAGATCCTGCGCACGGCATCCGCCTATTTCGCCATGGCGGAGCTCAACCGCCGGTCGAAGACATGATCGCGTTCATCGATGATCATCGCGGTGCGTATGGGGTCGAGCCGATCTGCAAGGTTCTGCCGATCGCCCCATCGACCTATCATGCGCATGTCGCCCGGCGGCTTGATCCGTCGAAGGGCTCGGCACGGGCGCTACGGGACGCAAGCCGAAGGAGCGTGTGCTGGTGCATTCGGACCAGGGGAGCCAGTTCACGAGCATTGAGTGGGCTTCGTTCCTGAAACACCACGATCTGCAGCCCTCGATGAGCCGTCGCGGGAACTGCCATGACAACGCCGTCGCCGAGAGCTTCTTCAACCTGCTCAAGCGCGAGCGTATCCGCCGCCAGGTCTACCGCACGCGCGACGAGGCACGCGGGGACGTGTTCGATTACATCGAGATGTTCTACAACCCCACCCGCAAGCACGCACGGAACGGGATGCTGTCACCCATCGAGTTCGAACGGCAGCACAAAGCCAAAGCCGAGGGCGTCTAGAAAACGCGGGGCGGTTCAGGCTGCAATGGCGGCGCTTTGCTGACAGACCGCTTCGGGCCGACTGTAGACCGTCTGCTAGGCGCGTAAAGCGGATAGCGGACGTACGGCCACCGACGCGCATGCTGACACGTCAACCCTGGCAGTCGTCAGCCCCCACTTAACGTGGATCTCCATTCGATGTCAGATGCCAGTTCGCTCGGCAGAGAGCCATTCATCCTTTGGGTCGCCGCTATATGCCACTGGGATCGACACGCATTACCAAGCTAACGAGAAACCGCGAACTTGCCCGCGACTTGACCGACATCACGATTCGATTGGATCGCTTCTGCCAACTACCCATTCTCCTAAGCATCCTCCCGCCACTCGCGCAGCAACATGTCGAGGAAGCGCTGGGCGGCGGGCGAGAGGCGGCCGCTGCGGCGTTGGACGACGCCGATCGGGCGGGACACCTCCGGTTCGATCAGCGGGCGGGTCATGATGAAGGGGTGATCGGATCGCGGCGTGGCGAGGCGCGGCAGCACGGAAACACCAAGGCCGGCCTCGACGAGGCCGAGCGAGGTCGAGAGATGCGTGACCTCGTAGAACCATTGCAGCCTGAGATTTGATCGCGCGAGCGCGGCATCGAGCAAGGTCCGGTTTCCGCTGGTGCGCCCTACGGTGATGAGCCGGTGCGGCTCCAGCTCGGACCAGAGCAGCGGTCCCTCCACCGCCAAAGGATGATCGCGCCGGCATGCGAGCACGAAGGGATCGTCCATCAGCGGCGTGAACTGGAGCTGCGGATCGGAAGACGCCATGAGGCTGATGCCGAATTCAACTTCGCCGCGCGCCACGCTCTGGAGACCGTCATTAGCGCTGAGGTCGAGAATGCGGAAGCGGATCTGCGGATAGATCTCGTTAAAGCGCTTGATGACGCCGGGCAGGAAGTAGAACGCCGCCGTCGGCAGGCAAGCGATGGTGACCACCGTATTCTGACGCTGGCCGAGTTCGCGCACCGAGAACAGCGAGCTCTCGAACTCCTCCAGCATCCGCTTCACCAGCGGGACGAGCTCCCGCCCCAGCGCGGTGGGCGCGACGCGGCGGGTGGTGCGCTCCAGAAGCGCGGCGCCCACGGCCTGCTCCAGCTTTTGGATGCGGCGCGTGAGCGCTGGCTGCGAGAGGTTGAGGGCGTCGGCCGCCTTGTGGAAGCCCTCAAGCTCCACGACGGCGAGGAAGGCCCGCAGATCCAGTATGTCGCAATTGATATTCAAAGCACATCAATCCTTGCGATCTTTGCATTTAATGTGGAGTGAGCCTGCCGATAGAAGCATGAATCAATGGTATTCATGCGAGGATCGGAACAGATGCACAAGAACTCCGAAATGCGCATCCCTGCTGTTCTGATGCGTGGCGGCACGTCCCGCGGTCCGTTCATTCTCGAAAGCGATTTGCCCGCCGACCCGAAACTGCGCGAGTCCGTGCTGCTCGCCATCATGGGGTCGCCCGATGCGCTGCAGGTCAACGGCATTGGCGGCGGCAATCCGCTGACCAGCAAGGTGGCCATCATTTCCCCCTCGCAGCGGCCGGGAGTGGACGTCGAATACCTATTCGCCCAGGTTGCGGTCGATCGGCCGATCGTCGACATGACGCCGAACTGCGGCAACATGCTCTCCGCTGTCGGTCCCTTCGCGATCGAGAGCGGGCTGCTGCCGGCGGGCGCGGGCCAGACCACGGTGCGGATCTTCAACCGCAACACCAGCAAGACCATCGAGGCCGTCGTGCAGACGCCCGACGGCAACGTGACTTATGGCGGCGACACCGAGATCGATGGCGTCCCGGGTCATGCGGCGCCGATCAAGCTCACCTTCCTCGACGCCAACGGCTCCAAGACGGGTAGCCTCTTTCCCACCGGTCATACGGTAGAGACCATCGAGGACACATCGGTGACGCTCATCGACTATGCCATGCCGATGATGCTTGTGCAGGCGGCAGCGCTCGGCCTGACCGGCACGGAAACGCCGGAGGAACTCGATGCGAACCGGCCGCTGTTTCGCAAGCTGGAGGCGCTCCGCCGCGAGGCGGGCCGTCGCATGGGGCTCGGCGATGTTTCCAATGCGGTCGTGCCGAAGATCGGGTTGATGTCGGCGCCGGTCCGCGCCGACGGCACGATCACCTCGCGCTACCTCGTGCCTCACCGCACCCACCGTGCCCATGCGGTCACAGGTGCGCTCTGCGTCGCTGTCGCCGCCGCGACGCCCGGCACGGTTGCACATGCCGTAGCGCGCCAGCCGGCTGCGGGTAAGGCACTCATCATCGAGCATCCCAGCGGTAAGATCGATGTTGATCTCGAAATGGACGCGGCCGGCGAAGTGCGCCGCGCGAGCCTGATCCGTACCGCCCGCCGCATTTTCGAGGGGACGGTTATCGTTTCCATGGAAGAAGAAACCGATAACGGCGAGCCTCAAGCCCGCCTCGCCTGAACGCCGATCCACCAGAATACCAAGACACAAGAACCGGAGGAAAACATGTTGAATCGTCGCCACTTCTCGCTGCTTCTGGCCGCCGGCTGCCTTGCCGCCCCCCTTGCCACCGCGCAGGCGCAGGACGCCTATCCGGTGCGGCCCGTGAAGCTCGTCGTGCCCTATGCCGCCGGTGGCGGCACCGACGCCATTGCCCGCCTTGTCGCCAATGGCGTGGGCGAGAAACTCGGCCAGGCGATGGTCGTGGAGAACAACGGCACGTCCGGCGGCAATGTCGCCTCGCAGCGCGTGGCGAGTGCCGATCCAGATGGCTACACGGTGCTGATGGCCAATCAAGGCCCCATGGTCGTCAATCCGCACCTGTTCAAGAGCTTGAAGCTTGATCCGCTTACCGCCTTCGATCCGGTGACGCTGATCGCGCGCACGCCGCTGGTCGTGGTGGTCTCCAAGAACTCGAAGTTCAAGAGCTTCGAAGACATCATCGCCTTCGGCAAGGCGAACCCCGGCGACCTTACCTATGGTTCGGCCGGCAACGGCTCGGCGAGCCATCTGGCGACGGCGCTGCTGCTCTCGCAGGCCGGCATCTCGGCGGTGCACGTACCCTACAAGGGCGCGGGCCCGGCGCTCAACGACATGCTGGGCGGACGCGGCGACTTCATGGTGACGACGCTTCCCTCGGTGCTGGGCCTGGTCGACAGCGGCGAGATGATCCCGCTCGCCGTCACCACCAAGGAGCGGGTCGCCAAGCTACCCAACGTCCCGACCATCGCCGAGCGCGGCTACCCCGACTACGAATCGGCCGCCTGGTACGGCTTCGCCGTGCCGAAGGGCACGCCGCAGCCGGTGGTCGACAAGCTGCGCACCGCGACGATCGAAGCGCTCGCCATGCCGGTCATCAAGGAGCGTCTGAGCGCCGAGGGCACGACTATCGTCGGCGACACCCCTCAGGAGTTCGCCGCGATGATGAAGACCGAAAGCGCCCGCTGGTCGAAGTTCCTCGGTGAGGCCGGCATCTCCATCGACTGACCGTTCCGCGCCCCGGCCTTGACCGGGGCGCGACCATACGTGCGGCACTCCGAAATCGCCGCGCCAAAGACCGGTCTGGCACAACATGGCGGGAAGAACCGGACCGCGTAACGCCACCACGCGCCAAGGGCTAAAGCCCGGCGAACGCTCAGGGAGGGCATGATGACGGATGTTGCACGCGGAACTGCGGGCTCCGGCAAGCAGGCGGGGGCCGTTTCCCGCAAGGAACTGGGCGCGGCGGCGATTCTCATCGTGCTTGCCGTGCTGGGCTTCGCCCTCTCCTCCGAGCTGCCGCGCGGCACGCTGCGCTCGGTCGGCGCCGGGATGCTGCCGCAGGCGCTCTCCATTCTGCTCGGGCTATGCGCCATTCCGATTCTCGTGGGCGCGTGGCGCGGCGCCGGCGGATCCGAAGGGCTCACCTTCTCGCTGCGCGGGCCGGTCCTCGTGCTGTCGGCCACGGCGCTTTTCGCGCTGACCATCAAGAGCTCGCATTTTGACGGCTGGAGCACGCCGGAGCTCGGCCTCGTGGTGGCCGGACCGCTCGCCATCATCGTTGGCGGCTATGCCGCTCCGGAGGTTCAGCTCCGACCGCTGGTGACCCTGGCGCTCTTCCTCACGCCCTTCAGCCTCGTGCTGTTCGGCGACCTCCTGAATCTTCCGATCCCGATCATGCCCCGCTACGTGCAGGAGGTGGTGCTGGGCGGCTGGAGCTATCGCGGGGCGCTCCGGCTTGCTGCGGCCCTGATGGTCGGCGCCGGATTGCTGGTGCTGTTTTCCGGACGCCGCGCGTCCGCCAAAGCGCCGACCGCGACCAAGGAGGGCTGAGCCATGTTCGATCTCATCAGCAATCTCGGTCTCGGCCTCGCCGTCGCCTTCTCGCTCAAGAACCTCGTGCTGTGCCTCACCGGCTGTCTGGTGGGAACGCTGGTCGGCATTCTGCCCGGCGTCGGGCCGATCGCCACCATCTCGATGCTGTTGCCCATCACCTTCGGGCTTGATCCCGTAGGCGCCCTCATCATGCTCGCCGGCATCTATTACGGCGCACAGTATGGTGGTTCGACCACCGCAATCCTCGTCAACATTCCCGGCGAGGCGACGGCGGTGGTGACGACGCTCGACGGCCACCAGATGGCGAGGCGCGGGCGTGCCGGCGTCGCGCTTGGCATCGCCGCCATCGGTTCCTTCATCGCCGGCACCTTCGCCACCCTGTTGATCGCGGCGCTTGCCAAGCCGCTGACCAGCCTCGCCCTGGTCTTCGGTCCGGCCGAGTATTTCTCGCTGATGGTGATGGGCCTCGTCTTCGCCGTCGTGCTCGCGCACGGATCGATCATCAAGGCCATTGCCATGATCCTCTTCGGCATCCTGCTCTCTACGGTCGGCATCGACCTTGAGACCGGCGAAGCGCGCATGACCCTTGGCATGGAGTTCCTCGCCGACGGCATCGATTTCGCCGTGCTCGCCATGGGTGTGTTCGGCGTCGCCGAGATCCTGCGCAATCTCGACAATGTCGAGACCCGGGACGTGGTGAAGCAGGCGATCGGTCGGCTGCTGCCGGGCCGCGCCGAGATGCGCCAGTCCGCGGCACCAATCGCGCGCGGCACGATCATCGGCGCCATCCTCGGCATCCTGCCGGGCAACGGCGCCGTGCTCGGCCCGTTCGCCGCCTATACGCTGGAGAAGAAGATCGCCAAAGATCCCAGCCGCTTCGGCAAGGGCGCGATCGAAGGCGTCGCGGGTCCGGAGAGCGCCAACAATGCCGGCGCGCAGACGTCGTTCATTCCCCTGCTCACCCTCGGCATCCCGCCCAACGCGGTGATGGCGCTCATGGTCGGCGCCATGACCATCCACGGCATCGTGCCGGGCCCGCTGGTCATGACCAATTCGCCCGACCTGTTCTGGGGCATGATCGCCTCCATGTGGATCGGCAACCTTATGCTGCTCATCATCAACCTGCCGATGATCGGCCTGTGGGTGAAGCTGCTGAAGGTGCCTTATCACCTCATGTTCCCGGCCATTCTGATGTTCTGCTCCATCGGCATCTTCTCGATCAATTCCGAGCCGGTGCAGGTGCTGCTGATCGGCCTGTTCGGCTTTGCCGGCTACATCCTGGCCAAATTCGGCTTCGAGCCGGCGCCGATGCTGCTCGGCTTTGTGCTCGGCCGGCTGATGGAGGAGAATTTCCGGCGCGCCCTTCTGGTGTCTCGCGGCGATATGGCGACCTTCGTCGAGAGCCCGATCTCCGCCGGCCTCCTGGCCATCGCGGCCATCATGCTGGTGGTGGTGCTGCTGCCGAGCTTCCGCCGTGGGCGCGAGGATGTCTTTGCGGAATAGCCTGCGCCCCTCAGCCGAGCAGCATGGCAACGTGTGATGCCATGCTGCCTGCCCTCGCCCCCCTCGCCGGATGATGACCATGATCGCCGCTACCGAGCCGCCGCCGACTTCACCGGTCGTGCGCACCATCGCCATGCCCGCCGATACCAATCCGGCAGGCGACATTTTCGGCGGATGGCTGATGGCGCATATGGATCTTGCCGCCGGCAACGTCGCCACGCGGCGCGCAAAGGGCCGGGTCGCCACAGTGGCGGTGGAGGCCATGAGCTTTCTCAGCCCGGTTCTGGTCGGTGACGAGGTGAGCTTCTATGGCGAGGTGCTGTCGGTCGGCCGCACGTCGCTACGCATCCGCATCGAAGCCTGGCGCAGGCCCCGTGAAGGTGAAGCGCTCAACAAGGTGACGGAGGCGACCTTCACCTTCGTCGCGATCGGGCCCGACCGCCGGCCGCGCCCGATCGACGGGTCGTGATCTCGTCATCGTAAGGGCCCATCCCTATCTCGCTCGTATTCTGGACGACAGCAAGGAAGCGTCTCTCCTGCAGCAACTGGCGAGCATTGGGCAGATCAGTCTTCAGGTGCTCGCGTGGTCGTGTTCAAGAAGGAGATCGATTCACCTCGAGCCGGAAGCTGGAGCGCGAGGCAGGCCGCAACGTCGAACTGATGTGGCTGACCGGCAAGCTGGCACCCGACTTCAAGACGATCGCGGACTTCCGCCATGACAATGCCAGCGCGATCCAGATCGCGTGCCAGCGCTTCGTTGCAATCTGCCGTGCCCTTGGCCTGGTCGGTGGTGGCATGGTCGCGATCGACGGATCACGCCTGCGCGCGGTGAACACGCACGAGAAGAACTACACCAAGGGCAAGCTGGCGCGCCGGAAGGCCCGTGTCGAGGAAAGCATCGCGCGCTATCTCGCCGAGCTTGAGGAGACCGACAGGGCGGAGACCGAATCGGCCACTCCCCGGATCCATCACCTGACCGAGCGACTGGCGTCGCTGCGCGGGCGCCTTGGCGAACTCGAGGCGATCGGCCGGCAGCTGGAAGCCTCCCCCGATGAGCAGATATCGCTGACCGATCCGGATGCCCGCGCCATGGCAACCGGCAGCGATCATCGCGGCGTGGTCGGTTACAATGTTCAGGCGGCCGTCGATACCCGGCACCACATCGTCGTCGCCAATGCGGTGACCAACCGCGGTCACGACCGCTCGCATCTGCTCGAGATGGCCACAGCCGCCCAGGCCGAGACCGGTGCTACTGAGATGATCGCCCTGGCAGATCGTGGATACTATGAGGGCGAGCAGATCCGCGCCTGCGCCGAAGCTGGCATCATCCCGATGGTGCCCAAGCCCAACACATCGCCGGCTCAGGCGCGCGGCTTCTGGGGCAAGGCTATGTTCGTGTATGAGCCGCAGACCGACACCTATCGCTGCCCGGCCGATCAACAGCTGCAGAAACGCTTTGCCCGGGTGAAGGGCGGCAAGCTCATCAGCGTCTACCTCAACCAGAAGGCCTGCCGCGCCTGCCCGTCGCGTCCGCTGTGCACGGCCGGCAAGGAGAAGCGCATCCGACGATGGGAGCACGAAGCGGTGCTCGATGCCATGGAGCGCAGGCTTCAAGCGATGCCCGAAGCCATGGCGGTCCGCCGCTGTACCATCGAGCACGTCTTCGGCACCATCAAGGGCTGGATTGAACCGCCCCGGCTTCACCGGAGGCCATTTGGTTTAAGTCATGCCGCCATGGCTGTCTCACCGAGCATGGCGTAGTAGCGTTCCTCGGCTTCCGCCGGCTGGATGCATGTCTTCGACCGGCGTTGAGCTCCGCCATGGCGAAATAGGCGGATGCCGTGCGCAGGATCTCGTTCGCCTGCCGCAACTCGCGGTTCTCGCGCTCAAGGGCCTTCAGCTTCGCCTACATATCCGTCGTCACGCCGGCCCGCTTGCCGGCATCGACCTCGGCCTTCTTCAGCCACTCATTCAGTGAGGGCGCCGAGCAGCCGATCTTCGCCGCAATCGACACCATCGCCTGCCAGCGCGAAGGGGGTTCAGCCTCGTGATCCAGCGCCATCCGCACCGCCCGGGCACGCACCTCAGGCGAGAACTTGTCCGTCGTCTTGCTCGTCATCGCCCCATCCTCTCAGGAGTGGGGGCCTCCGGCAGAGCCGGGCGGTTTAATGTCCTGGGGTTCGATCTGGGCAACGTGCATTTTTCCAATCTCCGGAAAAACGTCGTTTTCGAAGCTGGAGAGCACCACCGACTCGAATGAAACGATCGTTTTCCCGGCAAGCTTTTTCGCGCCCGGATCGAACCCGTCCCGCAAGATGCGTTTCGCGTCGTCGCGCATCCCTCGTGCGGTTGCCAGGCTCACTTCGGGATATGGGCCAAGAACGAGCGTTCGTTGATTGCCCTCGAAACGGTAAGCGAGATGCCAAGCTTTTAACCCGTTGGGACGGACGACCAGTCTCAGGCCGCCGCCGCTCATTTTTTCCGACAGCCTCCGCGGCCTTGGCCGCACGGCAGGCAATGTCGGCAAGCGGCACGTCGCTTTCCTGTGGTGCGGCCTGCGCTTCGCCGTACCACATCCGCACCACAGGAGGCTGGGACGAATTGGGACGTCAGAATAGCGAGAAGATTGATTTCATCCAACTTCCTCTCTGGTTCGGGACGCATGGGGATGCATCCGAGAGGGTTTTGGTAGCGGGAGAGGGACTTGAACCCCCGACCCCAGGATTATGATTCCCGTGCTCTAACCAGCTGAGCTACCCCGCCACGACGGGCTGGCGCTTCGCGCCGGCACCGCAGAGTGGGCGCGATATAAGGAAGCTGGCCGGGGGGTGTCAAGGCGGGAGTGCAAACCAGGCGCCCGCCATCCCCATCGCGCCGCGCCTCACCAGTAAAGTGCGGCCGGACGGCCCGTGACGACCTCCGCGATGCGCCGCCGCGTCGCGGGCGTGGTGTCGTCGGGCAGTGCGGTCGGCGCGAAAAAGCCGATTTCCAGAATCTCCCGATTCGGAACCTCGGGTTTCCCGGCGCGGAAACGCTCGATGACATAGACCGCCACATGGTCGCGCCGGCCGAGATTGAGGTTGAGCAGCAGCCCGTGCAGGCGCGGCGGCGCCAGAATTTCCACCGCCGCTTCCTCGGCGAGCTCGCGCGCCAGCGCCTCTTGCGCCGCCTCGCCGCGCTCCACCCCGCCGCCCGGCAGATGCCAGCCAGGCACGTAGGAATGGCGCAGCAGCAGCACATCGCCCTTCCCGTCGATCACCAGCGCGCGCACGCCGAGCGTCATGGAACGTCGGAGGCGGCCGAGCGCATGGATGAGGCGCGGTATCAGGCGGCGCGGCAGCAGCGCCCTCGGCCCGAAAGCCGTCGCCGTGCCTTCCACGGGCGGGTTCGGGCTGCTATGGAAGCCCTCGTGTTTGTTCTCGCCCATCTTACCGATGCCCATCTCGGGCCGCTGCCCCGCGCCCGGTTCCGCGAACTGGCCGGCAAGCGGGTCCTCGGCGTGCTGAACTGGCGCCGGGGCCGCCGGCACCGATTCTCCTCCGATACGATCGACCTGCTGCTCGCCGACATCAAGGAGCAGGCGCCCGATCATATCGCGGTGACCGGCGATCTGGTGAATGTCGGCCTGCCGGACGAGTACCACACCGCGCTGCGCTTTCTCGAAGTTCTCGGCACCGGCACCGACGTCACCGTCGTGCCCGGCAATCACGACGCCTATGTGCGCTCCACCGCCCATCACGCCCTGCTGAACTGGGGCGAATATATGCGCGGCGATGGGGCGGGTGGCGACGTCACCGCCGCCCATGCCTTCCCCTTCGTGCGCCGGCGCGGCGACGTGGCGCTGATCGGCGTCTCCACCGCCATTCCCACCCAGCCCTTCATGGCGACCGGCCGGGTCGGACATGCGCAGCTCGAACGCCTCGGCCGCGAGCTCGACGAACTTGGCCAGCAGGGGCTTTTCCGGGTGGTGCTGATCCATCACCCGCCCTGCGGGCAGCGCGCCGCGCACAAGCGGCTTACCGATGCGTCCGCGGTACGTGCCTGCCTCGCCCGCCATGGCGCGGAGCTGGTGATCTGCGGCCATGACCATCGGCCGATGGTGGAGATGCTGCCCGGCCCGAATTCCGGGCTGATCCCGGTGGTGGAGGCGCCGTCCTTCGCAGCGGGGCCGGAAGATCGGCACTGGCCGGGCGGCTATCACCTCTACCGTATCGAGCGTACGCAGGAGGCCGCCTTCCCTTGGCGCTGCACGCTGGAGGCGCGCGGTTTCCGCGCCGGCGGGCTGGAGGTCGCGGCTCGAACGGAGCGGCTGCTGAGCGCGCCTGTGGTCAGCGCACGTTGAGCAGAACGTCGGCCGCGATCATGGCGCAGACGCCAGCGAGCACGCCGCCGATGAAGGCGAAGAGCTTGGCGCGGGCTCGTTTGTCGGGCGCAGGCGCGGCGGCCGGCTGTGGCGCGGGCGGCGTCGCCGGCGGGTGATGCGGCGCCGGGCGAGGGGCGATCTCCGGCTCCGGCGGCCCGCTGGCCGAGATCGCCTGCTCGCGGGCGATGAGCCGGCGGGCGACATAGCGCGTCACCGCGTCGGCGATGTCGTGCGGATTGGTGCTCTCCGCCAGCACGCGCCGGCCCGAGCGGGTGTCCTGAAGGAAGCGGTAGGTGCGCCGGTCGCGCGCAAGCGTGACATGGGCCACCATGTCGACGAACAGGCGTGGGGTCTCGCCCGGCATCAGGCCGCGGTCGAACAGGTCGGCATGTTCGAGCGGCACCTCGGCGAAGATCGGATCGAGGATTTCATTGAGCATGGACAGCCGGGCGAGGCTGGCGTCGCGCAGCTCGACGATCACGCCGGTATGCTCGGCGGCCTCGACCCGCGCGGCGCGGATCGCCTCGCGCAGCGACAGGCCCGGCGTATCGCCACGAGAGTGGCCGGCGTCGTCCATGGTCGTTCGATACCCTGAGCGAGAGGTCGTCGGAAGAGTAACCGTTGCGCTGGCGCCCCGCCAGCCGGATGCGCCACACGTTCCATATTGCTTACACGCGAGGGGTTAACGCCTGTTTACGCTCAGCACCGGTAACAGGTCGCGCCGCGCGGGTTGAGGGGTTATGAAGCCGCATCGTTCTGCGAATTGGCCTTCCGAAGGTGAGCGCGCTCATGTCCAGACGCTACGAGATCCCCGCTGGCGTGGTTTGTGCCGACGATTATGAGCGGGTGGCGCGCGAGCGGCTGAGTGCGCCGGCGCTGGCCTATTATGCCGGCGGGGCGGCGGACGAGCACAGCGTGGCGTGGAACCGGCAGGCGTTCGACCGCCACCGGCTGAAGCCGCGCGTGCTCGGTAGCTTCGACGGCGGTGGCACCGGGCTTACCCTGTTCGGGCAGGACTATGTGCACCCGATCTTCGTCGCGCCCACCGCCCATCATCGCCTTGCCGATCCCGATGGCGAAATCGCGACCGTGGTCGGGGCCGGTGGCGCGAAGGCCGGGATGGTGGTGAGCACCGAGGCCGATATCCGCCTGGAGGAGATCGCGGCGGCGGCCAGGACGCCGCTCTGGTTCCAGCTCTATATCCAGCACGATCGCGGCTTCACGCTGGAGCTGGTGCGCCGCGCCGAGCGCGCCGGCTATGGCGCGCTGGTGGTGACGGTGGATGCCCCTGTTTTCGGCATGCGCAACCGCGAACAGCGCGCCGGCTATCAGCCGCCCAAGCTCTCCGAGCACGCCAATCTCGCCGGGCTGCACACCGCCTATTCCGCCCATGCCGAGCTGGGTGAGAGCATCATGTTCAACGGCCTGCTCGACGTGACGGCGCGCTGGGCGGACATCGCCTGGCTGCGGGCCAATACGCGCCTGCCGATTCTGCTCAAGGGCATCCTCGCGCCGGAAGATGCACGGCTCGCGCTGGAGCACGGCGCGGACGGCCTCATCGTTTCCAATCATGGCGGGCGGGTGCTCGACACCGTGCCGGCGAGCCTCGACGCGCTGCCGGGCGTGGTGCGCGCGGTCGAGGGCAGGGTGCCGGTGCTGATGGATGGCGGCATCCGCCGGGGCACCGATGTGCTCAAGGCGCTGGCGCTCGGTGCGAAGGCGGTGCTGGTCGGCCGCCCGTGCCTCTTTGCGCTCGCCGTCGCCGGGCCGGCCGGGGTGGCGCATCTGCTTCATGTGCTGCGCTGCGAGTTCGAGGTCGCGATGGTGCTGGCGGGCTGCGCGAGGCTGGATCAGATCGGCCCGCATGTACTGTGGGGCGGTGTCGCCCCTCCGACGGTCGACATGACACGTGAACGAAGCGCCTGAGACCTTGCTGGACTATGGCGCGGAGGGGGCTTCTGGAAGGACGACTGTCGCCGGTCCGACCGCTACGCCGCCAGCAGACGCTCCACATTGCTCTCGATGTCGTCGCCGTCCTGCAATTCGAGATCGTAGAGTTTTCCGACGTGAATGGTCTCGAAGTCGTCTCGCGCGCCGCCGTGCGGCCGGTCGCGCGTCTTTCCAGGCAAAATCTCCGCGGCGAGATCGCGCCATGGGCAACACCCTGGAATCGCGCAGATGATCGATGGAGATGTGCCAGAACGGCGCCTCGGTCCGGCTCTGCAAGGCTCGGGCAAGGGTCGACTTGCCGCTGCTCGACGCGCCATGAAGGAAGATGATCCGTGCCATCGTCAGCATCCCACATCCTGCCCGGTCTTCAGGCGAGCGAGACTTGGCGGCTCAGTACAGCGTTTCGCGATAGCGCTGCATCATCTCGGCCTGGGTCTCGGCGGTGGCGAGGCCAAGCTGGTCGCGCAGCATCTCGCCCATGCTCGGCAGGGCGGAGCGCGGCACGAAATGCGCGGCGTCCCAGGCATGGGAGCGCATGAAGGCCTTGGCGCAGTGCAGATAGGCTTCCTCGACGTGGACGCGCAGCACGGTGGCCGGCGGGCGGCCGTCGATGACGAAAAGCTGGCGCAGCGTCTCGTCGTCGCGGATTTCCGCGCGGCCG
This sequence comes from Ancylobacter sp. G4_0304, assembly GCF_047501495.1. Taxonomy (NCBI): domain Bacteria; kingdom Pseudomonadati; phylum Pseudomonadota; class Alphaproteobacteria; order Hyphomicrobiales; family Xanthobacteraceae; genus Ancylobacter; species Ancylobacter sp. G4_0304. The sequence goes on from NZ_JAZDRM010000006.1 coordinate 44,887, forward strand.
TTCACCCGTAGCGTCTCGTCGACGCCGGGGATCAGGAACAGCAGGCCGATGGCCGGGTTGGCGATCAGGTTGGTCAGCGTGTCCAACCGGTTGTTGCCCGGCCGGTCCGGGATCAGCAGCGTGGCGTCGTCCTCGACACGGACGAAGCCCGGCGCGTCGCCGCGCGGGGTGACGTCGGCGCGCCCGTCGGCGCCAAAGCTCGCCATCATCACCAGCGGAGACAGCGCGATGACCGAGCGGCAATGCACGTCCAGCGCGGGCAGCACCTTGCGCCGGCTGCGCTCGCGCGGTTCGGGATAGAGGTTGCGGAGCTGGTCGAGGCTGTCGATGCGGGCCATGCGGCGCCTTTCAGTTCTTGATGACGAGTTGCACGCGATCGGCGCAGAAGCGTGCCCGCGTATATTGCAGGGGCCGGCGCTGGGCGTCACCATTGAGGCTGTCGACCACCATGACGGTGCGCCCCGGCGGCAGGCTGAGGTGGCGGCGCTCCTCCTCGTCGGCCGCACGGGCGGTGATGCGGGTTTCCAGCCGGCGATAATCGGCGATGCCGATGGCTTCCAGCGCCCGCGTCACCGAGCCGGTGGCGGCGGCGATCAGGTCGAGATCGCGGCAGCGCTCGGCGTCGTACCAGTGCGTGCCCAGCGTGATCGGCACGCCGTCGGCCTCGCGCACCATGTCGAGCCGCAGCACCTGCGCGCCGGCGGCAAGACGCAGCGCCTGCGCCACTTCGGGGCTGGCCGGCTCAACGCGCGAGCTGATTACCCGCCCACCCGGCGCCCGACCTTCCGAGGAGACGATCTCCGAGAAGCGGGTGCGCGCGGCGATCGGGTAGCGCAGCGGCGGTTCCTTGACGAAGGTGCCGCGTCCCGGCGTCGCCTCGATCAAACCCAGCTCGGCCAGCATGGCGAGCGCGCGGCGCAGGGTGTGGCGGTTCACGCCGAAACGCTCCGCCAGCTCCATTTCAGTCGGCAGGCGTTGGCCCGGCGGCAGGCGGCCTTCCGCGATGTCGGCCTCGATCCGCTCGGCGATCTGCTTCCACAGCGCGACCCCGGTGCCGCGCGCGACATCCTCCGATTCCAGAGGCGGCATCAGGCTTGTCGGAAGGTCCGTCATGGGCGTGTCGTCGGAGGGGCTCATTGTTTTTGCGCCGGATCGGTGAAGGGCTATTGCCTGTTTGTATAGATGATTATACAAATTCGTCGAACAAGTAAATCACCCAGCGCTTTCCTGACCGGCGGAATTTCGATGCAGAGTTCTCCACAATCCAGCGGCGGCAAGGATTTGCCGGGGCGGCAGGCGGTGATGGCGCTGCTTGCCCGTGCCGACATCGGCGAATTGCAGGCGGCTCTGGAACGTCTTTCGCCGGTTCCAGCCGCCACCGATCTGCGTCCGGCGGAAGCCGGGCTGGTGATGCTGCGGGCCCGCACCGGGGGCGATGGCGCGCCGTTCAATCTCGGTGAGGCCAGCGTCGCCCGCGCGGCGGTGCGGCTCGATGGCGGCGCGGAAGGCTTCTGCTACCGGCTCGGCCGCGACATCGCCGCCGCCCGCGCCGCGGCGATCCTCGATGCGCTGTGGCAGGACCCCGCGCGCCGCCCTGGCGTGGAAGGCGCGCTCGCTCAGGTCCGTCAGCGCCTTGCCGGGGAGGCGGAGACGGTGCGCGCCGAGACGGCGGCGACGAAGGTTGAGTTCTTCACGCTCGTGCGCGGGGAGGATTGAGCATGGCGGGCCTCGCTCTCGGCTTTGTCGATCCGGTGTTTGATTCTCAAGGCGTTTTCCGCGCCGCCATGTGGGCGCTCGCCCGCCCCGGCCGGCCGGAGCCGCTGGCGGTGACGCTGGATCCGCCCGCGCCGCTCTCGCCCGAGGCAGCGGCGCTCCTGCTGGCGCTGTGCGATTTCGAGACGCCGATCTGGCTCGACGCGCCCGCTGCGAGCGCACCCCAGGTGGCGCATTTCCTGCGCTTCCACACCGGCGCACGGATCGTCGCCGATCCCGCCGGGGCACGCTTCGCGCTGATCACGGACCCGGCGCGGATGCCCGATTTCGTCGGGTTCGCGCAGGGAACGCTCGAATATCCAGACGCTTCCGCGACGCTGGTGGTGCAGGTGAACGGCTTTGCCTCCTCCGGCCTCGTGCTGGAAGGGCCGGGAGTTAAGGGCGCGCGGGGCTTTGGTGCCGACCCGCTGCCCGTCGATTTCAGCGCGCGTCTGGCGGCGAACCGGGCCGGCTTTCCGCTGGGCGTCGACCTGCTGCTGGTCGGGGCAGGGCATGTTGCCGGCCTGCCGCGTTCGGTCATGGTTCGGGAGGGCTAGGCGCCATGTATGTCGCGGCTAAAGGTGGCGAGCGGGCGATCCGCAATGCTCATGCCCTGCTGGCGAAACGCCGGCGCGGAAACCGGGCGCTGCCTGCGCTCACGCTGGATCAGATCGCGCAACAGCTCAGTCTCGCGGTCGACCGGGTAATGGCGGAGGGCTCGCTCTATGACGTTGAATTGGCGAGCCTTTCGGTCAAGCAGGCGCGCGGCGACCTGATCGAGGCGATCTTCCTGATCCGCGCGTTCCGCACCACCTTGCCGCGCTTTGGTGCCTCGCAACCGGTCGATACCGCTGCCATGCTGGTGCGCCGGCGGGTGTCGGCGACCTATAAGGACCTGCCGGGCGGGCAACTTCTCGGGCCGACCTTCGATTATACGCACCGGTTGCTGGATACCTCTCTCGTCGGCGATATCGGCGCGCCGACGGCGGAAATCGGCGGCGCCGAGCCGGCGGACATGCCGCGCGTGACCGACCTGCTCGGCGAGGAGGGGTTGATCGAGAGCGCGCCCGCCGATGACGGCGCGGAACCCTTCGACATCACCCGCGCGCCGGTGACGTTCCCGGTCGACCGGCCGACGCGGCTGCAGACCCTGGCGCGTGGCGACGAGGGGTATCTGCTCGCGCTCGGCTACTCCACGCAGCGCGGCTATGCGCGCTCGCACCCCTTCGTCGGTGAAATCCGCGTGGGCGATGTCGAGGTGAGCCTGTTCGTCGAGGAGCTGGGCTTCGAGGTGTCGCTGGGGACGGTGCAGGTCACCGAGTGCCAGATGGTCAACCAGTTCAAGGGCAGCGCCGAAGTGCCGCCGCAGTTCACCCGCGGCTATGGCCTCGTCTTCGGCCAGAGCGAGCGCAAGGCGATGGCGATGGCGCTGGTGGAGCGGGCGCTGCGCTGGAAGGAACTGGGCGAGGAGCCGGGCAGCCCGGCGCAGGACGAGGAATTCGTGCTCTCCCACTGCGACAACGTACAGGCGACCGGCTTCGTCGAGCACCTGAAGCTGCCGCACTACGTCGATTTCCAGGCCGAGCTGGACCTTGTGCGGCGCATGCGTGCCGAACATGAGGCCGAACTCAAGGAGGCGGCAGAATGACTACCGCAACGCTCGGGGGCATGCCCGCCATCACCTACAACTTCGCCTATCTCGACGAGCAGACCAAGCGGATGATCCGCCGCGGGATCCTCAAAGCGATCGCGGTTCCCGGCTATCAGGTGCCGTTCGCCGCGCGCGAAATGCCGATGCCCTATGGCTGGGGAACGGGGGGCGTGCAGGTTACCGCCGCCGTGCTCGGGCCGGATGATGTGCTGAAAGTGATCGACCAGGGCGCGGACGACACCACCAATGCGGTGGCGATCCGCGGCTTCTTCGAGAAGACCGCCGGGGTGGCGACCACTACCGCGACCACGGAGGCGACCGTGATCCAGACCCGCCACCGCATCCCCGAGACGCCGCTCGGGGAAGACCAGATCCTGGTCTATCAGGTGCCGATCCCCGAGCCGCTGCGCTTTCTGGAGCCGCGCGAGATCGAGACGCGCCAGCTTCACGCGCTCGAAGAATACGGGCTGATGCATGTGAAGCTCTATGAGGACATCGCCCGCCACGGCCACATCGCCACCACCTACGCCTATCCGGTCGAGGTGGCGGGGCGCTATGTGATGGACCCCTCGCCGATCCCGAAATTCGACAACCCGAAGATGGACGACTGCCCGGCGCTCCAGCTTTTCGGCGCCGGCCGCGAGAAGCGGATCTACGCGATCCCGCCGCATACCCGCGTGCGCTCGCTGGATTTCGAGGACCACCCGTTCGAGGTGCAGCGCTTCGCGCAGCCTTGCGCGCTGTGCGCGGCGCGGGGCGTGTATCTCGATGAGGTGATCCTCGATGATCGCGGCGGGCGGATGTTCGTGTGTTCAGACACCGATTATTGCGAAAGCCGGCAGGCCGCGGGGCATCGCGGCGAGATGGCGCCGCCGGATGCGGCCTTGCCCCAACCCGTTTCCCCACGGGGCGAGGATGCCTCGCGCATTCACCGCGATGATGCGTCTTCCGACCTCTCCGCGTCCGCGAGAGGCCGCCCCGCCGGGGCGGATGCAGGGGCGGGCGGCACGGAGGCTGGCCATGACTGAACAGCCCCTGCTGATCGCCGAGACGCTCGGCAAGAATTACGGCGCGCGCATCGGCTGCCGCGACGTGGCGCTGGAGGTCTATCCCGGCGAAGTGCTGGCGGTGGTCGGGGAATCCGGCTCGGGCAAGTCCACCCTGCTCGGCCTGCTTTCCACCGAGCTGGAGCCGAGCGCGGGGCGCGTCTCCTACCGACTGCGCGACGGCAGCCTGCGCGATCTGGCGACGCTCGGCGCGGCGGAACGCCGGCTGCTGATGCGCACCGACTGGGGCTTTGTGCGGCAGAACCCGGCGGATGGCTTGCGCATGGCGGTCTCGGCCGGCGGCAATGTCGGCGAGCGGCTGATGGCGGTGGGGCGCCGCCATTATGGCGACATCCGCACGGAAGCGCTGGACTGGCTCGGCCGCGTGGAAATCGCGGCGGACCGGATCGACGACGACCCGCGCAGCTTTTCCGGCGGCATGCGCCAGCGCCTGCAGATCGCGCGCAATCTGGTGACGCGCCCGCGCCTCGTCTTCATGGACGAGCCGACCGGGGGGCTCGACGTCTCGGTGCAGGCGCGGCTGCTCGACCTCGTGCGCTCGCTGGTGTCGGAACTGGGGCTGGCGGTGATCATCGTCACCCACGACCTCGCCGTGGCGCGGCTGCTGTCGCACCGCATGGTGGTGATGCGGCAGGGGCGGGTGATCGAGACCGGGCTGACCGACCAGGTGCTCGACGACCCGCGCGAGCCCTATACGCAACTGCTGGTGTCCTCGGTGCTGGCGGCGTGAGGGGGATGGAATGACGACGACGGACAACGCCTCTCACCCCGGCTCTCTCGCCGTCGAGCAGAGGGGACCGGAGGAACGCATGGCCTCGGCCAGCCAGAGCGAGGTCACCCCGCAGGGGCGAATGAGGGGGGAGGGGGCCCTGCTTTCCGTCTCCGGCCTCTCCAAGACCTTCATGCTGCATCTGCGCGAGGGGGCGCGGCTGCCGGTGGTCTCCGGCGCGACGTTCGAGCTTTTCCCCGGCGAATGCGTGGCGCTGGGCGGGCCTTCGGGCGCGGGCAAAAGTTCGCTGCTGAAGATGATCTACGGCAATTACCGCGTGGATGCCGGGGCCATTCTCGTGCGTGACGGCGACGAGACCGTCGATGTCGCCAGCGCCGCGCCGCGCCGGCTGATCCGGCTGCGGGCCGGCACGATCGGCTATGTCAGCCAGTTCCTGCGCGTGATCCCGCGCGTGAGTGCGCTCGATGTGGTGGCCGAGCCGCTGGCCGGCGACGGCGCGCCCCGCGAGGAAGCGCGCGCCCGCGCCGCCGAGCTGCTGGCGCGGCTCAACCTGCCGGAGCGGCTGTGGGGCCTGCCGCCGGCCACCTTCTCCGGCGGCGAGCAGCAGCGCGTGAACATCGCGCGTGGGCTGATTGCCCATCGCCCGCTGCTGCTGATGGACGAGCCGACCGCCTCGCTGGACGCCGCCAACCGGGCGGTGGTGATCGGGCTGATCGAGGAAAAGAAGCGGGCCGGGGTCGGCATTCTCGGCATCTTCCACGACGCGGAAGTGCGCGAGGCGGTGTGCAGCCGGGTGATCGACGTGACGGAATTCGGCCGGCAGGCGGCGTGACATGTGCGGCGTGAGGATGTGATGAACGAGACGATGGGTGAGACCGTGCTGGGCAATGCCCGGCTGGTGCTGCCGGACGAGGTGCGGGTCGGCCATGTGGTGCTGCGCGACGGGGTGATCGCGGAGATCGGCGGGGGAGCGCTGCCGCGCGGCGCGATCGACCTAGAAGGCGATTACCTGATGCCCGGCCTCGTCGAACTGCACACCGACGCGGTGGAGGGCCATCTCTATCCGCGCCCGCGCGTGGCCTGGAACGCGATGGCCGCCGTGACCGCCTATGACGCGCAGATCGCCAGCGCCGGCATCACCACCGTGTTCGACTCTCTGCGCGTGTGGCCGGACAAGCGCGCGGTGGGCATGGAAGGCGACGCGCCGCTGCTGATGCGCACGCTGCGCGAGGCGGGCCTCGCAGGCATGCTGCGCGCCGAGCACCATGTGCACCTGCGCTGCGAGGTCGCCGCCGAGGGCGTGGTGGAGGACGCGCAGGCGCTGATGGAAGAGGCCGATGTGCGGCTTATCTCGCTGATGGACCACACGCCGGGCCAGCGCCAGTTCCTCACCCAGGAGCATTTCCGCAATTACTACATGAAGAAAAGCGGCATCACCGCAGCCGAGATGGACGTGATCGTCGAGAAGCGGCTGGAGGCGCATCGCCTGCATGCGCGTCCGAACCGTCAGGCGCTGGTGGCGCTGGCCCATGAGCGCGCCATCGTGCTGGCGAGCCATGACGACGCTACCGGCGTCCATGTCGAGGAGGCGCTGGAGGACGGGGTCGCCATCGCCGAATTCCCGACCACCACCGAGGCGGCGGCGGGCTCGCACCAGGCCGGCATTCAGGTGCTGATGGGCGCGCCCAATCTGGTGCGCGGCGGCTCGCATGCCGGCAACATCGCGGCCGAGAGCCTCGCCCGCGCCGGGACGCTCGACATATTGTCGTCGGACTATGTGCCCGGCAGCCTGCTGCTCGCCGCCTTCGACCTGCCGCGCCGGGTCGAGGGCATCGATCTTGCCGCCGCCACGCGGCTGGTGAGCGCCAATCCGGCGCGCGCGGCCGGCATGAACGATCGCGGCCGGATCGCCCCCGGATTGCGCGCGGACCTGATAAGGGTGGCGCTGGCAGGCGGCGGCGAGGTGCCGGTGGTGCGGATGGTGTGGCGCGAAGGCGAGCGGGTGGCGTGAGCGGGGACGAACTGCGGGAAGGCACCGCCGGGGGCACCGGCTGTTCCGGCGCGGGGCTCTTGGTGTTCGTGGTCGGCCCCTCGGGGGCGGGCAAGGACACGCTGCTGTCCTATGCGCGGCAGCGGCTGGCGGAGCGCGGGGATATCGTGTTCGCGCGCCGGCGTATCACCCGCGCGAGCGACCATACCGAGGATCATCTCAGCCTCGACGGCGACACCTTCGAGCGCGGCGTCGCGGAGGGGCGCTTCCCGCTGTACTGGCGCGCCAACGGGCTCGGCTACGCGCTGGGCGAGGACGTCGCCGCGGGAATTGCGAATGGAAACGTGGTGGTGGCCAACGGCTCGCGCGCGGCGGTGGCGCTGGCCCGTCATCTGTTCGCGCGCGTCAAGGTGGTGCTGGTCACCGCGCCGCCGGAAGTGCTCGCCGCCCGCATCAGCGCGCGCGGGCGCGAGGGCGGGGAGGCGGCGGCGCAGCGGCTCGCCCGCGAGCCGAGGATCGACATCCCGCCCGACCTCATCCTCATCAATGATGGCGGCGTCGAACAGGCGGGCGAGCGGCTGACGGCCTTTCTGCGCGGCCTCGGCGCCGAAGGCTGAACACGCAAATGGCCGGGCAGGCCCGGCCATCTCTGCATTTCAAAGATCTGCGGCAAAAATTACTGCCGGTACTGCTGAATGCGGGTGGTGCGCAGGCCGGCGAGGCCGTGGCGGTCGATCGAGGCCTGCCAGGACAGGAATTCCTCGGTGGTCAGCGTATAGCGCTTGCAGGCCTCCTCAAGGCTGAGGAGACCGCCGCGGACGGCGGCGACGACTTCCGCCTTGCGACGGATGACCCACCGCCTGGTGTTGGGCGGGGGCAAATCGGCAATGGTTAACGGACTTCCGTCCGGCCCGATTACGTATTTCACCCTCGGGCGATAGGGTTCGCTCATGGTACGCTCACTAAAAACACCCAATCAATGCTGGTAGCATAGACAGGCAGCCTTAAATATTTTCCTAAGCGAATCACGAGCGCTTGAGTATCTGCTTCGTAAGTGCTTCGTTAATAGTGTTGAAACGCTTTGTTTACGTTTCGCGCATGGCCTCGATGCGCGGCGCGCGCGGCCGGCGGCATGCGGGGCCGCGTATTGGGGTTCATAGAAGCGCCCGGCTCCTCTATATAGAGCCTTCCGTGCCCCGAACCCGCAGCAGCGATGATCCGTCTCGACGACACCTCCCGCGCCCCCAGCCAGACCCGCGTCGTCGTTGCGATGTCCGGCGGCGTGGATTCGTCCGTGGTCGCCGCGCTTTATGCGCAGGCCGGCTATGACGTGCTCGGCGTCACGCTCCAGCTCTATGATCACGGCGAGGCGATGCACCACCGCCCGGGCGCGTGCTGCGCGGGGCAGGACATCTATGACGCGCGCACCGTCGCCGAGAAGCTGGGCATTCCCCATTACGTGCTCGACTATGAAAGCCGGTTCCGCCACGCGGTGATCGAGCGCTTCGCCGATGCCTATGCCAGCGGCGAGACGCCGATCCCCTGCGTGGACTGCAACCGCACGGTGAAGTTCCGCGACCTGCTGGAGACCGCGCGCGACCTCGGCGCCGATATTCTCGCCACCGGCCATTACGTGACCAGCCGCGCGCTGCCGGAGGGCGGGCGCGCGCTGTTCCGCCCGCAGGATGAGAGCCGCGACCAGAGCTATTTCCTCTACGCCACCACCCAGGCGCAGATCGACATGCTGCGCTTTCCGCTCGGCGAGACCACCAAGCCGGAAGTGCGCGCGCTGGCGGAAGGCTTCGGGCTGAAGGTCGCCGACAAGCCGGACAGCCAGGACATCTGCTTCGTGCCCACCGGCCGCTACACCGACATCGTGGAGAAGCTGCGCCCCGAGGCCGCCGAGCCGGGCGACATCGCCCATATCGACGGGCGGGTGCTCGGCCGGCACAACGGCGTGATGCGCTACACCATCGGCCAGCGCAAGGGGCTCGGCATTTCCAGCGCCGAGCCGCTCTATGTGGTCGGCATCGAGGCCGCCACGCGCCGGGTGCTGGTCGGCCCGCGCAGCGCGCTCGGCGTCGCGGTGGTGCCGGTCGACGAGGTGAACTGGCTCGGCGACGAGCCGCTCGACGCGGCGCTGGCGAACGAGCGCGAGATTTTCGTCAAGGTCCGCTCCACCCGCGCGCCGGTGCCCGGCCATCTGGCGCGGGCGGCGGACGGCTCGGTGACGGTGCATCTTCACATGGCGGAGGAAGGCGTGGCGCCCGGGCAGGCCTGCGTGTTCTATGAGGATGGCGGGCCCGCCGCGCGGCTGCTGGGCGGGGGCGCCATCCGCCGCGCCCGCCCGTCCTTCACGCAGGTGACACGCGGTGCGGCGATGGTGACGGATGCGCCGCGGGCGCGAGTCGGGTAGCGCTGCGGGGTGCAATCCCGCCACGCGGGACTTAGGGGAGAACGACGACGATGAGCACCGATCTCGACCGCAGCACCGTGGAAGAAGCCTATGCCAAATGGGCGCCGATCTACGACGTGGTTTTCGGGGCGGTGTTCGAGGCGGGCCGCAAGGTGGCTATCCAGGCGGCCGAGCGCATCGGCGGGCGCATCCTCGAATTCGGCGTCGGCACCGGCATCGCGCTGCCCAATTACCGCCGGACCAACCGTCTGGTCGGCGTCGACATCTCCGAACCCATGCTCCAGAAGGCGCGCGAGCGGGTGCAGAAGGAAAAGCTCGACCATGTCGAGGGCCTGTGCCTGATGGACGGCGCCCATATGGGCTTCGCGGACGAGAGCTTCGATGTGGTGATCGCGCAGTTCGTCATCACCGTGGTGCCGCACCCGGAAGCGACGCTGGACGAGATGGCCCGCGTGCTGAAGCCCGGCGGCGAGATCATCCTCGTGAACCATCTCGGCGCCGAGGACGGCCCGCGCGCGGTGTTCGAGAAATGGTTCGCCCGCCGCGCCCGAAAGCTGGGCTGGCGCCCGGAATTCCAGTTCGCCCGCCTGCGCAACTGGGCGGTGAAGAACGGCACGGTGGATGTGCCGGTGGCGAAGAATGTCGGGCTCGGCATGTACACCATGGTGCGCTTCAGGAAGCGCAGCGCGGCGGAGATGGCCGGGGCGGAAGAGGGCGTCGCGCTGGCGGGGTGACTACGAAAATAGATTTTCGTGCTGAGGTTTGGCGGCGGGGCTTGGTTTTTTCTGCGCTAGGAGCCCAACCAAGTGTCTTTCCCCTCTTTCGGTAAGTCTCCAGTAGTTAGCTCGATCGCTCACTGCCCTTTTTCTTGTACCTTTTTCTATTAGTCCAAGCGCTCTAAACTGAACTATGACGCTTCCAAATGTCTCATCCGTTATATCATAGTTGTATATATCATTTTTAATTTCAATCATTTCTTTTGACCATCCTATAAATCGTGAAATGGTTAATCTTATTTCGTTCTCTGTCGTTTCGGTAAGTAATTTGTGACCAATTTCTCGAAATATGGTATCCCAAGTCAAGGTCGAAGACCAATTTTTATTTTCCATGTTTCTTTTGTGGCCTGCAGAACCTATTATTCTAGCGTGCCCATGAATGATCAGAGTGTCTGATCCTCCTGATAATTCATCTATATTTTCATATGAATTGTTTGATGAATTTAATTTATCTTTGAGATTTGAATTTTCTTTTGTAAGATTATTTATCTGCTCAAGTAATTCTAGATTGGACGATCCTTCATTTCGTATCCACCCTGGCCTTGGATTTACTTTTATCGCTCTGGATAAGCTTCTAGAGACATGTCCGCCTAATTCCTGTGGATGGGTCCATTTCTTTACTGGGTATTCCGTTAATATTCTATCTTTAAAATTGTATAATTGCTTTCTGCTGGAGTCATCACTTTCTGTTTTTGATGATATTATATTTTCTGGCTCGCCATGAATAAAGCAAAGTACAGGAATCTGTAGTTTTTTGGCGTAGTTGTATTCCTTTTCAGTGTAGCTAATTCCTTCGGGTGTTATTGAACCGTAACGGCCTCCGACAATGAGTACGTAATAGTCGCATTCATCTATTACTTTTTGAATGACTTCCCACTGCGATTCGTTTTTGGCCACAAACGCTTCCATTCCAGTGGGTATACAGTCGAGTTCCCAAATCGCCTGAATGACTTCGGCTCTCTCCTCTTTAAGATCGGTGAAGGTTGAGCTTACGAATACTTGATATCGAACGAATTGCATGGCAGGATCTACCTCGAGTACTGTCTCGCTGCTCTTCTTAGGAAAACACAGTAGACATACTCCGTCACCCCCACGCCAACTCCGGCCCCACCGGCACGATCCCCGTCGGGTTGATCGTCTTGTGGCTCTCGTAATAGTGGCGCTTGATGTGGGTGAGGTTCACCGTCTCCTTCACACCCTCGACATGGTAGAGCGCGCGCAGGTAGCGGGTGAGGTTGGGGTAGTCGGCGATGCGGCGGATGTTGCATTTGAAGTGGCCGACATAGACCGGATCGAACCGGATCAGCGTCGTGAACAGCCGCCAGTCGGCTTCCGTCAGCGTGTCGCCCATCAGATAAGGCTGGTCTGACAGCCGCGCCTCCAGCTCGTCCAGCATGGCGAACAGGGCGGTCACGGCTTCCTCATAGGCGTCCTGCGCAGTGGCAAAGCCCGCCTTGTAGACGCCGTTGTTCACGCGGTCATAGACCTTGGCGTTGATCGCATCGATCTCCTCGCGCAGCGCCGGCGGGTAATAGTCGTGGCGGTCGGGCGTGAGGGCGTCGAAGGCCGAGTTGAACATGCGGATGATCTCCGCCGATTCATTGTTCACGATGGTGCCGCGCTCCTTGTCCCACAGCACCGGCACGGTGACGCGGCCGGAATAATGCGGGTCGGCGGCGAGATACACCTCATAGAGCCGCTGCTTGCCCAGCACCTCGTCGCGGGTGGCGCCGGGGGAGGGGATGGCGGCGTGGTCGGCGAACACCCAGCCCTCCTCGCCCATATGCGGATCCACCACCGAGACCGAGATGACGTCCTCCAGCTTCTTGAGCTTGCGGAAGATCAGCGTGCGGTGCGCCCAGGGGCAGGCATAGGAAACATAGAGGTGGTAGCGCCCGGCCTGCGCGGCAAAGCCGCCCTCGCCGGTGGGGCCGGCGGCGCCGTCCGCCGTCACCCAGTTGCGGAAGCGGGTGACGGTGCGCTGGAAGCGCCCGCCCGTGCTCGACGTGTCGTACCATTTGTCGGCCCATGCGCCGTCGACCAGCAGTCCCATCGCGATGTCTCCTCTTGTAAGAGGAGACTAGTGCGGACGGCGCCGGATTTCCCGGGGAAATCGCGGGCATCGGCGCAGAAGCGCGCGTGCCGCGATGCCCGCGCTTGCCAGTGCCGGCGCGCTGTGGTCCGCTGCGCCGGTATCTTATGGCCGCTCACGGAAGTTATGCCTCACGCCGCGCCTGCCGTCCTGCTCCGCCGCGCTCCGGCGCCCTCATGCTGATGCCGGCCGCCCCGCGGGTGGAGTCGCGGCAGCGGCGCGCGCTGGTCGCGGTGCTGCTGTGCAACGTGCTGGAATGGTACGATTTCGCGGTCTACGGACTGCTGGCGGTCTATCTGTCGCGCGCCTTCTTCCCGCAGGATCACTCCCAGGTGGCGCTGCTGGCGACGCTCGCGGTGTTTGGCGTCAGCTTCGTCATGCGGCCGCTCGGCGGGCTGCTGCTGGGCGGCATGGGCGATGGCCGGGGGCGCAAGCCCGCCTTGCTCGCCGCCGCGCTGCTGATGGCGGCGAGCACCTTCGCCATCGGCCTCATCCCCTCCTTCGAGCGGATCGGTCTTGCCGCGCCGCTGCTGCTGGTCGCCGCGCGCATGCTGCAGGGCTTCTCGGCGGGGGGCGAGTTCGGTGTCGCCAATGCCTTCCTGCTGGAGACCGCCCCGGAAGGCCGGCGCGGTTTCTCGACCAGCTTCCTCTCCATGACGGTGGCGCTCGGCAGCGGGCTCGCCAGCGTCAGCACGGCGCTGCTCGTCGGGCTGCTGCCGGCGGCGGCGATGGAGCACTGGGGCTGGCGCGTGCCGTTCCTCGTTGGCGGGCTTCTGGGCGCGCTGGCGCTGTGGCTGCGCCGTGGCATCGACGAGACGCCGGCCTATGAGCGCGCCGCGCCGGCGCCGGCCGCGCCAGAGGCGGTGCTGCAAAGGGTGCGCCGGCCGATGCTCACCGTGTTCGCCCTCACCATGCACTGGACGGTGTGCTTCTACATCTTCCTGATCTACCTGCCGCTATTCACCCAGAAGCACGCTGGGCTGAGCGCTGGCGAGGCGAACTGGGCGAACGCGCTCTCCACCCTCGCCATCCTGATCGTCGTGCCGCTGGTCGGGCATCTGTCGGACCGGGTGGGGCGGCGGCCGTTCCTCATCGCCTCCTGCGGGCTGGTGCTGGTGCTGGCGCTGCCGGCGCTGTGGAGCATCACCTGGCTCGGCAGCGTCCTGCCCGACGCGTTCGTGCCGATCGCCGCGATCCAGTTCCTGCTCGGCTGCGGCATCGCGCTTTATTCCGGCGCGGCGCCGGCGGTGATGGTGGAACTGTTCGCCACGCGCGACCGCTCGCGCTGGTCGGCGATCGCCTATGCTCTGGCGGCGGCGGTGTTCGGGGGCTTCGCGCCGTTCATCGCGGTCTGGCTGACCACGACGCTGGACTGGCCGCTGGCGCCGGCCGGCTATGTCATGCTCGCCAGCGCGATCAGCCTGATCACGGCCTGGCGCATGCCGGAGACCGCGCACCGCCCGCTCGGCTAATCTGCGGCGTCGGGCGGACGGGCGGCCGCCCCCAATGCCGGCGCGTGGCCGAAATGGGCGTGATAGGCGCGCGCGAAGCTGGAATAGCCCTCATAGCCGACGCGCCGGCCGATCTCGCTGATCGAGAGCCGCCCCTCGCGCAGCAGGTCGCGGGCGCGCTCCATGCGCCGGGCCTGCGCGAAGGCATGCGGGGTGAGGCCGAACGCCTCGCGGAAACCGCCGGTGAGCTCGTTGCGGTTCAGCCCCACCCGCAGGGCGAGCTGGTCGATGCGCGGCGGGTTTTCGATTTCGCGGCGATAGATGTCGGCGGCGGTGTCGATCGCCTTGCGCCGGGCGTTCTCGCCGATGAGGCGCGGGGCGGCGGAGCGCTGGGGCTGCTGGAGCTGGGCGACGACGTGGCAGAGCAGTTCCACGGTCTTCACGCCGAGGAAGATGCCGCGCAGCGGCTCGGGATAGCGGCAGGCGAGCATCTGGTCGACAAGGCCGATGCCGGTCGCGGTCAGCGTGAGCTGGAACACCTCGGGCGAGCCCTCGCGCGACAGGAAGATCGGGCGGAAGGCCGGCGGCACATGCTCCGGGTTCAGCCGGTAATGGTCGAGCAGATGCTGGCGGTCGCAGACGATGAGCACTCCGCGCAGCCGGCTCCCCGCCTGCACATTCGCCGTCGAGACCGGCGTGTTGCTGATCTGGAGCATATGCGGGGACACCGGGTCCATGCGCGGCCCGATCCAGCGATCATAGGTGCCGGCGATGATCGCCTGGATGCACACGAGATCGGCGCGCGCCATGGTCAGCCGATAGGGCTCGCGGACCTCGAAATTCATCAGGTGCAGCAGCGTGTGGGCATCGACCCGGCGATAGCCGTGCTCGCGCGCCTGCACCGCCTGGCCGAGGCCGCCGGCCACACGCTCCGAGGCGGCGAACTCGCCAAGGCCCAGCCCGGACCGCAGCGCGGGGAAGTCGACGGCGAACTTGCGCGGCTCGTCCAATACCACCTCGACCGATTTCCCCGCCGCCAGAGGCGGCCGCGGGGGTGCGGGGATAGTGCACTCCTTCACGATCTATATCCAGTTGTCACGGCCCGGTTCGCGCGGCTCGCGTGCCCGACTAGTCAAGGCCGCACCAGGGCCGATGGCCTGCCTGTTCCGGTGTCGGCATGCTTCGCGTTCAGCCTCCCCTCGCCAGCGCGCCGGTCCATCGCCCGTTTCACACCAACCCGCGTCTGCCGAACATCTTGCTGCCGCTCATCCTTACCAATTCGGGGCTTGCCCCGGACCGCCAGTTCGAAGCCTTTCGCGCCGCCTATGACGGCATCGTCGACATTGCGCCGTCGCCGGAGCGTGCGGCGGGATATGCGGTCAGCCAGCGGCTGTGGCCGATGGGGCGATGCCTGCTGGCCGCCCTCAACCTTCCGCACGGCGCCCCGCCGCTGCGCTGGAGCCATGCGGGCCGCACGGCGTTCGACCATTGGTACGCCGTGCTGCCGTGCCGCTTCGTCGAGGGGCAGGCCGTGCCTGCCGCGTCGACGCCCGCGGCGGCGCTCCATTCGCTTGCCCAGCCCCATGCGGTGACGCTGGCCGGCGAGGGCGCGCTGCTGCTGTTCGTGCCGCCCGGCGCGGTGCGGGCGGGGGAGGCGGGCGCGGCGCTGGGCGGAAACGGGATGGCCGGCCTGCTCGGCGACATGATGCTGTCGCTCGTCAACCGGCTGCCGGGGCTCGACGCCGACGCCATCGCCCATGCCGCCGAGGCGGCCTGCCTGCTGCTCAACGGCACGATGGCGGGGGGCGCGGCGTCACCGCTCTCGGCCTCCACCAACGATCTGTCGGTGCTGGAGCGCGCGCGCCGGATCATCCGCTCACGGCTGAAGGACGAGGCGCTGGGGCCGGACGCGATCTGCCGCGAGCTTGCCGTGTCGCGCTCGCGGCTCTACCGCCTGTTCGCCCCGATCGGCGGCATCGCGGCCTATATCCGCCGGCAGCGCCTGATGCAGGCGCGCCATGCGCTGGTCGATCCGTTCGAGACCCGCCCGATCATGACCATCGCCGAGGACTGGGGCTTTCGCGACCCTTCCGTGTTCAGCCGCGCGTTCCGGCACGAATTCGGCGTTTCGCCGCGCGAGGTGCGCGGGATCGGGCTCGGCGCCGCCGGCGCCGCATCCGGCACGCCCGCCCTCGCGAGTGCGCCGCCGAGCCTTGCCGCGCTGCTCCATGGCCTCGTCGGCTGAGGCTGAAATTCCGGCGGCGCGCGCGGCGGGCTTGTTGCGCAGGCGAACTGATAAGGATCGGTTTGCGGTAAAATAATACTTTATTGTTGCATATGCGTACAGTTTCGTTCGCGATTGCAATAATAAGCCATGCGTCTCATTGAATTCGGTCGCGTGACTATTCGGGATTTTGCGTCGATAATTGGGATGTCGGGTCAATTTATTGGACGGATAACTGTTCTATAGCTCTATCGCGAACGATTACCTCCGCAAACTGTGAGGCCCTTCATGGCGAACGAGACGGCCGGCAAACTCTCCCTTTATTCGCTCACTGCCATGGTCGTCGGCTCGATGGTCGGCGCCGGCATCTTCAACCTGCCAGGCCGCTTCGCCACCGCCACGGGGCCGTTCGGCGCGATCATCGCGTGGCTGATCGCCGGTACCGGCATGTACATGCTGGCGCGGGTGTTCCAGGCGCTTGCGGAGCGCCGGCCCGACATCGATTCCGGCGTGTTCGCCTATGCCAAGGCCGGTTTCGGCGACTATATGGGCTTCCTCTCGGCCTTCGGTTACTGGCTCGGGAGCTGCCTCGGCAACGTATTCTACTGGGTGCTGATCGGCTCGACGCTGGGGCGCTTCTTCCCCGAGCTGTTTGGCGACGGTTCGTCGATGATCGCGATCACCGTGTCGCTCGCCGGCATCTGGGCGTTCCATTTCATGATCCTGCGCGGGGTGGAGCAGGCGACCTTCATCAACACGGTCGTCACCATCGCCAAGATCGTGCCGCTGATCGTCGCCATCGTCGGCTTCGTGCTGTTCTTCCACTGGGACCAGTTCGCCGAGAACTTCTTCGGCGGCGTCGGCATGCCGGAAAAGACCCTGCTGGCGCAGGTGCGCGACACCATGCTGATCACGGTGTTCGTGTTCCTCGGCATCGAAGGCGCCAGCGTCTATTCGCGCTTCGCAAAGAAGCGTTCGGATGTCGGCTCGGCGACCATTCTCGGCTTCGTCGCGGTGACCGGGCTCATGGTCGCTGTCACGCTGCTGCCCTATGCGGTGGCGCCGCGCGCCGACATTGCCGGGGTCGCCAACCCCTCGCTCGCCGGGGCGTTGGAGCTGGCGGTCGGCCATTGGGGCGCGGTGCTGATCTCGATCGGCGTGCTGGTCTCGGTGCTCGGCGCCTATCTCGCCTGGTCGCTGATCTGCGCCGAGGTGCTGTTCGCCGCCGCCAAGTCCAAGGACATGCCGAAGATGTTCGCGGCGCAGAATGGCAATCGCGTGCCGGCCAATGCGCTGTGGCTGACCAATATCGTGGTCTCGCTGTTCGTGATCTCGACCTACTGGTCGCGCGACGCCTTCAACTTCATGCTCGACATGACCAGCGTCACCGCGCTGCTGCCCTATCTGCTGGTCGCCGGCTATGGCGTGCTGCTGGCGCGCAGCGGCGAGGGCTATGAGGCGGCGCCGGACAAGCGCGGGCGCGACCAGATCTTCAGCTGGATCGCGGTGGTCTACACGCTGTTCATGTTCGTCGCCGCCGGGCTGAAATATGTGCTGCTGGTCACCGTGCTCTTCGTGCCCGGCACCGTCCTCTATTTCTGGGCCCGGCGCGAGCAGAAGGCCCGGCTGTTCACGCCGGTCGAACTCGCGATCTTCGTCGTCGTGCTCATCGGCGGCGCCGTCGGCACGTACGGGCTGCTGACCGGCCTCATCTCTCCCTGACAAGAAAAACACGAGGACTGCCAAGATGGAAACCAAGTTCGGCGTGCATTCCGAGGTCGGCCAGCTTCGCAAGGTGATGGTCTGCGCCCCCGGCCGCGCTCATCAGCGCCTCACCCCCAGCAATTGCGACGACCTGCTGTTCGACGACGTGCTGTGGGTCGATGTCGCCAAGCGCGACCATTTCGACTTCATCAACAAGATGCGCGAGCGCGGCATCGAGGTGGTGGAGATGCACAATCTGCTCACCGAGACCGTTGCGATCCCCGAGGCGAAGAAGTGGATCCTCGACAACCAGGTGGTGCCGAACCAGATCGGGCTCGGATTCGTCGAGGAGGTGCGCTCCTATCTCGAAGGCTTGAGCGCGCGCCAGCTCGCCGAGACGCTGATCGGCGGCCTGTCGACCACCGAATTCCCCGAGACCATCGGCGGGGCGACGCTGGACCTGATCCGCGACGCCGCCGGCGCCAATGAGTACCTGCTGCCGCCGCTGCCGAACACGCTCTACACCCGCGACACCACCTGCTGGATCTATGGTGGGGTGACGCTGAACCCGCTCTACTGGCCGGCGCGGCATGAGGAGACCATCCTCACCACCTCGATCTACAAGTTCCATCCCGACTTCGCCGGCAAGGTGAATGTGTGGTGGGGCGACCCGACGCAGGATTGGGGCCTCGCCACGCTGGAAGGCGGCGACGTGATGCCGATCGGCAAGGGCAACGTGCTGATCGGCATGAGCGAGCGCACCTCGCGCCAGGCCATCAGCCAGCTCGCGCAAACGCTGTTCGACAAGGGCGGGGCCGAGCGCGTGATCATCGCCGCCATGCCGAAGCTGCGCGCGGCGATGCATCTCGACACGGTGTTCACCTTCGCCGACCGCGACTGCGTGCTGCTCTACCCCGATATCGTCGACAAGATCGAATGCTTCTCCTATCGCCCGGACGGCAAGGGCGGGCTCACCCTCTCCAAGGATGGCGGGCTGGTCGAGACCGTGCGCGAGGCGCTCGGCCTCAAGGAGCTGCGCGTGGTCGAGACCGGCGGCAACGACTACATGCGCGAGCGCACGCAGTGGGATTCCGGCGCCAACCTGGTCTGCGCCTCGCCGGGCGTGGTGTTCGCCTATGACCGCAACACCTATGCCAACACGCTGCTGCGCAAGGCGGGGATCGAGGTGATCACCATCGACGGCTCCGAGCTGGGCCGCGGGCGCGGCGGCGGTCACTGCATGACCTGCCCGATCATCCGCGACGCCGTTGACTACTGACCTCTTATCCGGTCGGTAGTCGCGGGACGGCTCGGCAATCGCCCCCTGCCGAGTCGTCCCGTTTCACGTCGCATCGGAGCGGCCCGCCTGCATGACCCATCCCGAACAACAGAAATTCGCCCTGCCCACGCTGACCGCGATGGTGGTGGGCTCCATGGTCGGGGCGGGCATCTTCTCGCTGCCGCAGACCTTCGGGCGCGTTACCGGCGGGCTTGGCGCGCTGATCGCCTGGGCCATCGCCGGCGCGGGCATGCTGATGCTCGCCTTGGTGTTCCAGACCCTGGCGCGGCGCAAGCCCGAGCTCGATGCCGGCGTCTATGCCTATGCCAAAGCGGGCTTCGGCAATTATCCCGGCTTCCTCTCCGCGCTCGGCTACTGGACGGTGTGCTGCCTCGGCAACGTGTCCTACTGGGTGCTGATCAAGTCGACGCTCGGCGCGCTGTTCCCGGTCTTCGGCGACGGCAACACGGTGGCGGCGGTGGCGCTGTCCTCGGTCGGGATCTGGCTGTTTCATTTCCTGATCCTGCGCGGGGTGAAGCAGGCGGCGTTCATCAACACCGTGGTGACCGTCGCCAAGATCATCCCGATCCTGATCTTCCTGATCTTCGTCGCCTTCGGTTTCAAGGCGGACATCTTCGCCGTGAATTTCCATGGCGGGCCGGGGCTGGAAGGCGCGGGCCTGTTCGCGCAGGTGCGCGGCACCATGCTGGTGACGGTGTTCGTGTTCGTCGGCATCGAGGGGGCGAGCGTCTATTCGCGCTATGCCCGACGGCGCGAGGATGTCGGGCTCGCCACGCTGCTCGGTTTCCTCGGCGTGCTGTGCCTGCTGGTGCTGGTCACCATGCTCTCCTATGGCGTGATGCTGCGCCCGGACCTCGCCAGCCTTCGCAACCCGTCCATGGCCGGCGTGCTGGCGGCGGTGGTCGGGCCGTGGGGCGCGGTGTTCGTCAGCATCGGGCTGATCGTCTCGGTGCTCGGCGCCTATCTGTCGTGGTCGCTGCTCGCGGCCGAGGTGCTGTTCTCGGCCGCGAAGATGCACAGCATGCCGGCCTTCCTCGCCGCCGAGAACCGCAACGGCGTGCCCTTCATCGCGCTGTGGCTGACCAACCTGCTCATCCAGCTCTTCCTCATCGTGACGCTGTTCGCGCAGGAAGCCTTCCTGCTGGCGCTCAAGCTCACCTCCTCGATGATCCTGCTGCCCTATCTGCTGACCGGCGCCTATGCGCTCAAGCTGGCGCTGAGCGGGGAGGGCTACCGGCCGGATGAAGGCCGGCGCGGCGATCTGGTGCGCGCCGGGCTCGCGACGCTCTACGCGGCCGGGCTGGTCTATGCCGGCGGGCTGAAATTCCTGCTGCTGTCGCTGGTGATCTACGCGCCGGGCAGCGTGCTGTTCGTGATCGCGCAGCGGGAACGCGGGCGGCAGGTGTTCACCCCGGTGGAACTCGCGCTGTTCATGGCGGTGGGCGCCGGGGCGGTGCTGGCCGTGTTCGGGCTGGCGACGGGGCGAATCGCGATCTGATACGGGACGCGCGCCCCTCGACCTCGCCCCCGGCCTGTGCTATCCGGCCGGACCTTTTCGGGAACCGACTTCATGACCGCCCGGTCCATCCAGCGACGACGAGACCCGCGAGCCCGCGCAGCCCTGCGCGTGTGCTGCGACGCTCGTGCGTGCCGGCGACCGTGAACGCGGCGGGGCGCTGGTGCGAGCTGCCTCACTCCACTGTCCGAGTGCCCCGATGACTGAACTTTCCATCGCCCTGCTGAACGAGACCCCCGCCGACGATGCCGCGATCGAGCGGCTGGTGGCGCGCACCTTCGGCCCCGGCCGGTTCGCCCGCACCGCCTATCGCCTGCGCGAGGGCAATCCGCACCGGCGCGACCTGTCCTTCACCGCCCATATCGGCACCATGCTGGTCGGCTCGGTGCGGCTCACCCCGATCGTGATCGGGGACGCGCCCGCGCTGCTGCTCGGCCCGCTCACCGTGGAGCCGCCGTTCCGCTCGCATGGCATCGGCCGGCGGCTGGTGGAGCGCGCCCTGGAGGCGGCGAAGGCGGGCGGGGCCACGCTGGTGCTGCTGGTCGGCGACGAGCCCTATTACGCGCGCATGGGCTTCAAGCGCGTGCCGCCCGGCCAGGTGGCGCTGCCCGGCCCGGTCGACCCGCGCCGCGTGCTGCTGTGCGCGCTGGACGGCACCCCGGTCGAGGCGGTGCGCGGGCCGGTGCGCAAGGATTTCGGCTCACGCTGATTTCACGCCGCGCTGGATGCGCCGCCGGCTTGAACCGGCGGTGTCGGCCATCCTATAGCGTGGGTGAACGTTTGATCGCGACAGTCGGGAGGTTCGCGTGCAGGGCGATGAGCTGAAGCTGATTCTGTGCCGGATGGCGCCGGGCATGTCGTTGAGCGTGCCGGACGAATGGCTCGACAAGCACATTGCCGGCACCCATGCCAGCCGCGCCGCGCTGGTGAACGAGATTGCCCGCCAGTACCAGTGTGCGTGCAAGCCGGGCTTCGGCGTGCAGGTTTTCGAGAAGCAGATCGTACCCTATACGGGCTGAGGGGACGGCTACCGCCCTTCGCGGGCCCAGGCGGCGGCGATGCCGGCCATGAGGATCAGCAGGCCCGACAGTCCGGCGAACAGCGGGAACAGGCCGAGCCCGCGCACCACCGAGACATCACGCAGCGCGACGCCCATCCAGTCCTCGCCGGCATAGCGCTCGCCCGAGCGCACGCCGACCACGCGGGGCACGCCGCCGGCAAGGTCCGCCATGCGCCAGACGCCGCCGCCGGTGGCCTCGATGACCGGGCGCAGGGTTTCGGTGGTGGAGGTGACTTCCGAGAATTCGCGCGGGTTGAGCGGGCCGACATTGACCAGCGCGGTCAGCGTGCCGTCGCTGGCGCGCCACAGGCCGAGCGTATCGGCCGGGAAGGTGGCGCGGAACAGGCCGGGCTCGGCCTGATCGAGCGTGACGCGCCGGGTGGCGCCGGTGGGGGTGGTCACCACCACGGTCGGCGCGGTGTCGCCCATGGTCTGGCGCTCCACCACGATGTCGCCGCCATGGGCGGACATGCGCAGGCGCTCCTCCTCCAGGTCCGGCTCCTTCATCAGCCAGTGCGACAACCGGCGCAGCAGGTCGATGTGCGGGCCACCGCCCTCAAAGCCGCGCGCCCACAGCCAGAAATGATCGGAGAGCAGCAGCGCGACCCGGCCCTCGCCCACCCGGTCGAGCAGCACCAGCGGCTTGCCGTTCGGGCCGTCCATCACGCTGGTGCCCTTAGCGCCCTGGGTGTCGACCACGCGGAAGAAGTGCGACCAGTTCGGCGGGTCGCTCTGCGAGCCGGGCAGGGCGCGCGTCACCGGGTGGCGCTGGCCGGCCTGGGTGAGGGTGGGGCGGAACGGGGTCTCGTCCATGCGCCCGGTCGGGGCTGCGGGCAGGATGGAATCCAGTGAGGTGTAATAGACTGAGCCATCGGAAATGTAGTCGGTCCCCGCCGCCACCAGCAGCGCGCCGCCTTCTTCGACATAGCGCACGATATTGTCGAAATAGATCATCGGCAGCACGCCCTGCTGGGCGTAGCGGTCGAAGATGATCAGGTCGAAATCCTTGATCTTCTGCTGGAACAACTCGCGCGTCGGGAAGGCGATGAGCGAGAGTTCGTTGATCGGCGTGCCGTCCTGCTTCTCCGGCGGGCGCAGGATGGTGAAGTGCACCAGGTCGACATTGGCGTCGGACTTCAGAAGGTTGCGCCAGGTGCGCTCGCCGACATGGGGCTCGCCGGAGACGAGCAGCACGCGCAGCTTGTCGCGCACGCCGTCGATGGACAGCGCGGCGCGGTTATTGACCGGGGTCAGCTCGCCGTCGAGCGCGGCGGCCTCGATCTCGATGATGTTGGCGCCGGCATGGGTGATCTCGACCTCCACATTGGCCGGCTGGCCGGCGGTGACGATGGGCCGGGCCACCACCTCGCCGTCGCGGCGCACGGTGACGCCGACGCGGGCGCCGGCGGGCGCGCCCTCGTCTTCGACGCGGTAGCCCACACTCTGCTTCTGCCCAACGATGCCGAAGCGCGGGGTGGAGGTGAGGGCGACGCGGCGGTCGCGCTCGCCCTCATGGCCGGAAATGATGGCGTGCACCGGCGCGCGGAAGCCGAGCCCGGCCATGGTCGCGGGAATGTCGTGGACGCGGCCGTCGGTGAGGAAGATCGCGCCGGCCACGCGCTCGGGCGGCACATCGGCCAGCGCGGCGGAGAGCGCGGTGAACAGGCGGGTGCCGTCCACCTCGCCCGCGCCGCCGCCGGCTTCGACCATGCGCACCTCCGCGCCCTGCTCCTTCAGCCGGGCGAGGCGCTGCTCCAACTCCTGGCGGGCGGCCTGCGTCATCTGCGTGCGCTCGCCGAAATCCTGGCTGGCGCTCTGGTCCACCACCACGGCGACCACGGTGGAGAGCGGCTCGCGTTCCTCGCGGGTGAGCGAGGGATTGGCGAGCGCGAGCACGGCGAGCACGAGGGCGAGGGCACGGAAGATCGCGCCGCGAGTACGCGTCACCAGCAGCAGCAGGGCGACCACGGCGGTGACGGCCGCGGCGGCGATCAGCCAGGGCAGCGGAATCAGGGGGTCGAAGGCGAGGCCGAGATTCATGAATGGCCTGCATCAGTTGTGGCGGTCGTGATGGCCGGGACGGGACCCGGCATGACGGCGGCGGGGGCCTTATGCCTCTCCGCGACGGCGAGGGTGAGCCGGGCGGCACGGCCCGCGGCGATCGGGGAGGTCGTCTTCATCCGGGAGAGGTGCGTCATTGCCCCAGCCTTTCCAGCAGCGCCGGGACGTGGACCTGATCGGCCTTGTAGTTGCCGGTGAGCACATACATTACGAGGTTGGCGCCGGTGCGGAACGCCATTTCGCGCTGGCGCGGGCTGCCGGCGGACATGGGCAGCAGCGGCTGGCCGTCGCTGCCGAGCGCCCAGGCGCCCGCAAGGTCGTTCGAGGTGATGACCACGGGGGACACGCCGTCGCCGGCACGGGCCGGGCGGTCCTCGCCATCCTCGGCCGCGGGCAGCGCCTCGACCCAGGTGGTGCCCTCGGCGAAGCGGCCGGGGAAATCCCGCAGCAGATAGAATGCCTTGGTCAGCACATGGTCGCGCGGCACAGGCTCCAGCTCGGGAATGTCGAGCCCGGAAAGGATGGCGCGCAGCGCGGTGTTGGCCGGGGAGCCCGAGCCGTTGGAGCCCGGCAGCACGGATTCGGCGTCGCGCGTGTCGAACAGGATGGTGCCGCCCTGCTTCATGAAGGCATCGACCCGCGCCAGCGTCTCCGGCGGCAGCGTGGTCGCGCCCGGCAGCACCGGCCAGTACAGCAGCGGGAAGAAGGAGAGGTCGTCGCGCGCGATGTCGACGCCCATCGGCTCGCCGGCCTCCAGCGCGGTGCGCTCGCGCAGGAATTCGGTGAGCCCGGTCAGGCCGGCCTGGCTGATCTGGTCGGTGTCGGCATCGCCGGTGATCACATAAGCGAGGCGGGTGGCATTCGAGGCCTTGGTGGCGAACTCGATCTCGGCCGGCGTCAGTTCGCGGCGCGCGGGCGGCTTGGCCGCAGCCTCGCTTTGCGCGGCAGGCGTGGGGGCGGTCGGCGTTCCCTGCGCGAACGCACGCTCCATCGGCATCGCCGCGCCGAGCGCGACGGCGAGCGCCAGCAGCGCGGCGGTGGCGGCGCGGCGGGGCACGAGGCGCGAGAGGCCGCCGCCGAGCAGGAACACGATGATCGCGTCCACCAGCAGCAGCGCCAGCAAAGCGAGCAGCAGCGGCGCGCGCAGATCGCTGGGCGTCGCGTCGCGATAGGGCTCGATCCGGCCGAGTGAGGCGAGGTCGAGCGGCGCCAGCCGGTCGCGCGGCAGCAGGGCGTTGACCGCGACCATGCCTTCCGGTGGGCCGTAGAAGCCGGGCGGATGGTCGGCGCTGGCGCGGCCGTTGAACCCGACCGGGATCGCCTTGGCAGTCGGCGTCACCGGGCGGAACGCGCCGAAACCGTCGAGGATGCGGCTCGGCGCTACGGTCTCGCCGGTCACGGCATTGGCACCGCTCTCATCGGCGGCGACCTCCGCCGCGCTCGCCCCGCCCAGCGCCACCACACGGCGCAGCATGTCGACGAAGGCGCCGGACAGCGGCAGGTTGGACCAGGAGGTGTCGGCGGTGACATGGAACAGCGCAAGCGTGCCGGCACCGCGCCGCTCGCCGGTGACCAGCGGCGTGCCGTCGGTCAGCGTCGCCCAGGTGCGGGCGGCGAGCAGCCCGTCCGGTTCGGCGAGCACCTGGCGCTCGACCGTCACGTCGGTCGGCACCGGCACGTCGCGGAACGGGCCTTCGGGCGCGAAGCCGCCCAGCGCCTGCGGCTGCTCCCAGGACAGCGAACCGCCGAGCACGCGCCCGCCACGCCGCAGCGTGACCGGCACCAGGTCGTCGGAGGCATTGGCGAGGCGCGGGCCGGCGAAGCGGATCAGGACGCCGCCGCCCTCGATCCAGCGATCCAGTCGTGCGCGGGTCTCCGGCTGAAGCGTGCCGATGTCCGAGAGCACGATCACCGGCAGCTTCTGGTCGATGAAGCGGTCGATGGCCTCCGAGGTCGAAGCGCCGTCGGCGGTGCGGATATCGGCGAAGGGGCCGAGCGCGCGGGTGAGGTAATAGGAGGGCGCGAGCAGCGGCTGGCGCTGGTCGGCGGCGGCGCCGGAGACGAGGCCGACCGTGCGGCGGCGCCAGCGCTTGTCGAGCAGTTGCACCGCGCCGGCGGAGGCCTCGTCGACGATTTCGAGCCGGGCGATCTCGTTGCGGATCTCGACCGGAATGGTGAAGCGCGCCTCGGTCTCTTTCGCGCCCGGCTCGAAGGAGAAGCCCGCGTCGCCGAGGGCGAGGCCGCGCAGATCATGGGCGCGGACCATGCCGGCACGGGGCAGGGTGTCGCGATCGGCGCGCACCACCTTCACCGAGAGCGCGTCCACCGCATTGTCGGCGCCGGTCAGCGCCAGCGGTTCCTCGACGCCATCGGCCAGCGTGATCAGCGGGTGAGTGCCGACGGTGCGCGCGAGCTCGGCGGCAAAGCCGTCCGTGCCCTCCAGCGCCACGCCGTCGGAGAGATAGATCACCGAGGCGTCCGGCGCGCCGGCCAGCGCCTTGGAAAGGCTCGCCAGCGCGGGGCCGCGCTCGGGCAGATGGGCGACCGGGGCCAGCGTGCGTAGCCGCTCGCGGGCTTCGCTGGGCGACATGACGCGCGGCTCCAGCGGGGGCTCGCCGGTCGGGATGAGGACGATGCCGCGGCCTTCGATGTCGGCATCGGCCACCACGCCCTCCGCGCTGGCGCGGCGCGCGTTCCAGTGCGCGGCGGCGGGCCAGCCGGAATCGATCAGCAGCACGGCGGGGCCGGTCGAGGCCGGGCCGGCCACCGGGGGATTCCACACCGGGCCGGCGGCGGCGAAGATGACGAGCGCCGCCAGCAAAAGGCGCAGGACGGTGAGCCACCACGGCGTGCGCGCCGGCGTCTCTTCCTTGGGCGGAATGTCCATGAGCAGCCGCATCGGCGCGAAGGCGATGCGGCGCGGGCGCGGCGGCACCAGCCGCAGCAGGAACCACAGCAGCGGCAGGCCGGCGAGCGCGGCGAGGATCAGCGGCGAGGAGAAAGCGAGGGGCAGTCCGAACAATCCGCTCATGCCGCGCGCCCCCGGTCCGTCGTGGCTTTGTCGCTGCCGGCCTCGATCGCGGGCGTGTGCAGGCCGCCGCTCATCCGGGCATGGAGAGCGAGCAGCAATTCGCTGGCCGGGCGATCGGTGCGGTGGACGATGAAGCTCCAGGTACGCCGCTCCGCCTCATGGCGGATGGTGGCGCGATGCCGGGCGACGCGGGCGATATAATCCTCTCGCACGGTCTCGGCGCGGCCGACCGTGAGCACGCTGCCGCTTTCCGGCTCGCGGAACTCGATGCGCCCGGAGAACGGGAAGGTCTCTTCCGCCGGGTCGCAGACCTGCACGACATGGCCGTGGCAGCCGGAGGCGGAAATCGCGGCTAGGCTCGCCACCACCTCGCTCGCCGGGCTCCAGAAATCGCCGAGGAGAACCACCTCGGCCAGCGGCGAGGGCGAGAAATTCGGCGGCAAGCTTTCCGGCAGGCGGTGGGAATGCACCAGCGCCTCGGCCATCTTCTCGACAATGCGGCGCGAGGCGGAGGGGCGCATGATGCCGGGAATGCCGACGCGCTCGCCACCCTTCACCAGCAGTTCGGCCAGCGCGAAGGCGACCACCAGCGCGCGGTCGCGCTTGGTCTCCCACACCAGCGGCGAGGCATAGACCATGGAGGCGGAGAGGTCCGGCCAGATCCACACCGTGTGGGCGGCCTCCCATTCGCGCTCGCGGACATAGAGATGATCGTCGCGGGCGGAGCGGCGCCAGTCGACGCGGGCGGAAGGTTCGCCATCCATGAAGCGGCGGTACTGCCAGAAATTCTCGCCGGTGCCGGCGCGCCGGCGCCCGTGCAGCCCGTGATAGACGCTGGCGGCGATCTTGCGGGCTTCGAGCACGAGCCGGGGCATGGCGGCGATGAGGCCGGCCGCGTCCTGTGCTGCGCCGCGCACGGCGATGTCGGCGTCCATCTCCACCCGATCAGAACTCCTGTACGCGCCCGGTCGTCCGCCCTGCCATCATCACCCGCGCATCATCACCCGATCTTGGACGCAAGTTTGGCGATAATGCCCGGCACTGTTTCGCCATCGGCCCGCGCGGCGAAAGTGAGCGCCATGCGGTGCTTGAGGACCGGCTCGGCCAGCGCCACCACATCGTCGATGGACGGCGCATAGCGCCCGTCCAGCAGCGCGCGAGCGCGCACCGCCAGCATCAAGGACTGGGAGGCGCGGGGGCCGGGGCCCCAGGAGATGAACTTCGACAGGTCGCCGGCATCGGTGCCGGGGCGGGCCGAGCGCACCAGAGTGAGGATGGCCTCCACCACGGATTCCCCGACCGGGAGTCGGCGCACCAGGCGCTGGGCGGCGGTGAGGTCGTCGGCCGTCATCACCGCCTTGGGCTTGGTCTCCTCGGCGCTGGTGGTGTCGAACAGGATTTTCCGTTCCGCGTCGCGGTCGGGATAATCGACGTCGATCTCCATCAGGAAGCGGTCGAGCTGGGCTTCGGGCAGCGGGTAGGTGCCTTCCTGCTCCAGCGGGTTCTGGGTGGCGAGCACATGGAACGGCTTGGGCAGGTCATGCCGCACGCCGGCGACGGTGACATGGCCTTCCTGCATCGACTGCAGCAGCGCCGACTGGGTGCGCGGCGAGGCGCGGTTGATCTCGTCCGCCATCAAGAGCTGGGCGAAGACCGGGCCGGGAATGAAGCGGAACGAGCGCCGCCCGCCCGCGCTTTCCTCCAGCACCTCGGCGCCGAGAATGTCGGAGGGCATGAGGTCCGGCGTGAACTGCACGCGCCGCGCGTCGAGGCCGAGCACGGTGCCGAGCGTTTCCACCAGCTTGGTCTTGGCGAGGCCGGGCACGCCGACAAGCAGCCCATGGCCGCCGGAGAGGATGGTGATGAGCGTGCGCTCGACCACGGCTTCCTGGCCGAAGATCACCGCGCCAATGCCGGCCTTGGCGGCGCGGATGTTGGCGGCTGTGCTCTCCGCCGAGCGCACGATCATGTCGTCGAGGGATTGGAAGTTCTCGCTGGTCGCTGACGTCATGTCCTGCTCCTGAAAACCCTTTGCCGGCCATGTTGCGCCGCAACAATGGATATTGCAATGCACGCACCATCGTACCGGTTGCCGTCGGGGCGGCTTTCCCGCATTCAAGCTTACGCTAAGTTTGGGCCTCGTCGACCATTGGTTGGGGCATCACGACTGCGCGATTACGCCTGTGTGACAGGGAAATTCCCGTGATTTCAGAAGCTTCTGGGCGGCTTGACGATTTATTGAGGTCGGTCGGGGAGGCGAGTGGCCGCAGCCCGGCGCCGCTGGAGCGCTGGAATCCGCCCGATTGCGGTGACATCGATCTCAGAATCGACCGCGAGGGCGTGTGGCACTATGCCGGTACGCCGATCCGCCGGCCGGCGCTGGTGAAGCTGTTCGCCTCCGTGCTGGCCCGCGAGGGCGAGCGCCATGTGCTGATCACGCCGGTCGAGAAAGTCGGGATCGTGGTGGAGGACGCGCCGTTCCTCGCGGTCGACATGGCGGCGGAGCCGTATGAGGCGGGCGAGCGGCTGGTGTTCCGCACCAATCTCGACGACCTCGTACGCTGCGACACTGAGCATCCGCTGCGCTTCGAGCCGCAGGCGGGCGCGGACGGCGTTCGTCCCTATATATATGTCCGGCGCCGCCTGTGGGCCCGGCTCACACGAGCGGTGTTCCTTGAACTGGCCGAGCGGGCCGAGGAGCGCGAGGTCGATGGGCGGCGCCTGTTCGGCGTGGCATCGGCCGGCGCCTTTTTTCCGCTGGCGCCGGCGGACGAACGGAACGGGACATGATGGATCACGCCGTGCCTTTCTCTGATGCCGCCCCTGCCGAGGCGGAGCTTTCCGCGCCGCTGGCGGATTTCCTGACGCGGGCGCGCACGAAGTTGATGAGCACCCCGGACATCGCCGGCGATCCGCGCCGCGGCGACCATGAGCTGACCCCGGAATTCCGCGCGCTGGTGGACCAGCGGCCAGTGCGCGCGGCGGCGGTGCTGATCCCGGTGATCATGCGGCCCGAGCCGACCGTGCTGCTCACGCTGCGCTCGGCGCATCTGCCGAGCCATGCCGGCCAGATCGCCTTTCCCGGCGGCAAGATCGACCCGACCGATGCCGGCCCGCTCGACGCGGCGCTACGCGAGGCAGAGGAGGAGGTCGGGCTGGAGCGCGCCCGCGTGCGCCCGCTCGGCTATCTCGACAGCTATCTCTCGCGCACCGGCTATCGCATCGTGCCGGTGGTAGCGGCGGTGGAGACGGATTTCGGGTTGAGGCTCAATCCCGGCGAGGTCGACGAAGCGTTCGAGGTGCCGCTGGATTTTCTGATGAGCCCGGCCAACCACCAGCGCCACTCGCGCGAGGCGGAGGGGCTGATCCGCACCTTCCACGCCATGGCCTATGAGAAGCGCTTCATCTGGGGCATCACCGCCGGCATCCTGCGCACGCTCTATGAAAGGATGTACGCCTGATGGCCCGTATCGCGATCACCAACATCCTGCTGTTCCTGCTGCCCTTCGTGCTGTTCGCGCTCTATCTGCGCTATGGCCGGGGCGTCGACACGCTGCTGGCAGGCTGGTCGACGCGCGCTTTCGCGCTGTGCGCGGCTGCCGCCGTGGTGCTGGTGACGCTGAGCCTCGTGCTGTTCGAGGGCGAGGGGCGCGGGCCGACCACGGGGCGCTACGTGCCGCCGACCTGGCAGGACGGCGTGTTGACCCCTGGCCATATCGAATGAACCCCCTGCTGGAAGGGCGTCCCGGCCTTGCCCGCGTGCTGGAGGCGCTGGACCGCGACGGCGAGGAAGCCCGCATCGTCGGCGGCGCGGTGCGCGACTGGCTGGTCGGGCGGCGCCAGCGCTCGGATATCGACATCGCCACCACCGCCCGGCCGGAGGAGGTGGTGCGCCGTGCCCGCGCGGGCGGCCTGAAGGCGGTGCCGACCGGCTTCGAGCACGGCACCGTCACGCTCATTGCCGATGGCGAGCCCTATGAGGTGACGACGCTGCGCCAGGATATCGAGACCGATGGCCGCCGCGCGGTGGTGACCTTCGGGCGCGACTGGCGGGCCGACGCCGAGCGGCGCGACTTTACCATGAACGCGCTCTACCTCACCCGCGACGGCGAGCTGGTCGACCTCGTGGGCGGGGAACAGGACGCACGCGCCGGCCATGTCCGCTTCATCGGCGAGGCCGACCGGCGCATCACCGAGGATTATCTGCGCATCCTGCGCCTGTTCCGCTTCCACGCCGCCTATGGGCGCGGCGACATCGACGCCGATGCGCTGGCCGCTGCCATCCGCCACAAAGACGGCCTCGCGCGGCTGTCGCGCGAGCGGGTGCGGGCCGAGCTGATGAAGCTGTTCGTCGCCCCGCGTGCGGCGGAAACGCTCGCGATCATGCGCGAGGCCGGGCTGCTCGACTTTGTGCTCGGCCGGCCGGGCGATGTCGCGACCGTCGCGCGGCTCGCCGAAATCGAGGCGGCGCTCGACCTGCCGCCCGACGCGGTGCGCCGGCTGGGCGCGCTCGCGGTGCGTGGCGAGGAGGACGCGCGGGCGCTGCGCGAGGAGTTGCGCCTTTCAAACGCCGAGGCGGCGCGGCTGCTCGCCATGGCGGGGCCGGCGGCGACGCCAGGCATGTGCGAGAAGGGGCAGAAGGCGTTTCTCTACCGCATGGGCCGCGAGGCCTTCCTCGACCGCGCGCTGATCGCCTTCGCCCGCTCCGGCGCGTCGTTGGAGGATAAAGGCTGGCGCGCGTTGATCACCATCGCGCGGGGCTGGCCGCTGCCGGTGTTCCCGCTCAAGGCCGCCGACCTGATCGCCGCCGGCCTCACCCCCGGCCCGGCGCTCGGCGCCGCGCTCAAGCGGGCGGAAGAGGCGTGGATCGAGGCGGGGTTTCCGATGGACGCGGCGGCGCTGGAGCGGTTCGTGCGGGAGGCGGTGGGGTAGAGCCGCTATCGGAACTTATATTGATATGCCACGAGACGTTTACGTGCCTTTTCGAGCTCTTCCGGCGTGAACAGTCGATGCCATTGGGTGTTTTCGATAACGACTGCTTCGACGGTCAGGTGTAGGCAACCTCTCTCATAGAGAGCAGTATATCCGTCAGAGACTTTCGGCGAGTTGATTAGATACTTGGCAGTTGCGAGGCCGCCATTTCGATTGAGCATGTCGAAGAAAATTATGGCTGTATATCTCGCTTCCGACTTGGCTCGTCGGTAGATGCTCATCATCTCTTCGTCGAACTGTTTCTCAAGCCTGTCCATCGGCAGCATCTCCAGAAGCCATTTAGCTCACGGCCACTTCACCACGGGCGGCATGGAGGAGAGGATCGAATCGACATTGCCGCCGGTCTTCAGGCCGAACAGCGTGCCGCGGTCGTAGAGCAGGTTGAACTCGACATAGCGGCCGCGGCGGATGAGCTGCTCCTCGCGCTCGGCCTCGGTCCACGGCGTGGCGAAGTTGGCACGCACGAGGCGGGGATAGACGTCGAGGAAGGCGAGGCCGACCGCCTTGGTGAAGTGGAAATCGGCGTCGCGATCCTCCGAATCCAGCCAGTCGTAGAAAATGCCGCCAATGCCGCGCATCTCCTTGCGGTGCGGCAGGTAGAAATACTCGTCGCACCATTTCCTGTAGCGCTCATAGTCGATGTGGGGCCGCCCCTCGCAGGCGCCGCGCATCGCGGCGTGGAAGGCGAGCGAATCCGGGTCCTCCTGGGTGCGGCGGACGTCGAGCACCGGGGTGAGGTCGGCGCCGCCGCCGAACCACGACTTGGTGGTGACGACGAAGCGCGTGTTCATGTGCACCGCCGGAACATGCGGATTGGTGAGATGCGCGATCAGCGAGATGCCGGTGGCGTGGAAGCGCGGGTCTTCCTCGGCGCCGGGAATCTGCTTGCGGAATTCCGGGGCAAACTCGCCATGCACGGTCGAGCAGTGCACGCCGACCTTCTCGAACAGCCGGCCGCGCATGATCGACATCACCCCGCCGCCGCCCGGCGCGCCGCTATGGTCGGTGCGGGCCCACGGCGTGCGCTCGAAACGGCCGGGCGCGCCGGGATAGAGCGCGTCCGGCGCCTCGTCCTCCAGCGCCTCGAAGGCGGCGCAGATGCGATCGCGCAGTTCCTCGAACCAGAGGCGCGCGGCTTCCTTGCGGGCCTCGATGTCGGTGGCGGTTGCTTCCGTCGCGGCCATGGCGGGCCTCCCTCGCGCGGGTCTCGTCGGCCCGGCTTGTAGCGATTTCGGCCGCGGACCGGAAGCCGCTAGACCAGCGTACCCGACAGGTGGCCGATCAGCGCGGTCAGCGCCATGGCGAACGCGCCCCAGAACGTCACCCGCACCGCGGCCTTGAGCATCGTCGCTCCGCCGGCCCGCGCGCCGACCGCGCCGAGCAACGCCAGCACGACGAGGGAGCACAGGGTGACGCCGGTGCCGATCCAGTCCGCCGGCGCCAGGATCGCGGCGGCGAGTGGCAGCGCCGCGCCGGCCGCGAAGCTCGCGGCCGAGGCCATGGCCGCCTGAACCGGGCGTGCCGTGGTGATTTCGGAAATGCCCAGCTCGTCGCGGGCATGGGCGCTGAGCGCATCATGGGCCATGAGCTGGGCGGCGACCTCGCGGGCGAGGCCCGGCTCCAGCCCGCGCGCGACATAGATGCCGGCGAGTTCCTCCAGCTCGCCTTGCGGGTCGGTGCGCAGTTCCTCGCGCTCGCGCGTGAGGTCCGCCTGCTCCGCATCCGATTGCGAGGACACCGAGACATATTCGCCCGCCGCCATCGACATCGCGCCCGCCACCAGCCCGGCGAGGCCGGCGAGCAGCACGTCACCGCGTTGGGTGCTGGCGGCGGCGATGCCGACCATCAGGCTCGCGGTGGACAGGATGCCGTCATTGGCGCCCAGCACGGCGGCGCGCAGCCAGCCGATGCGGGTGACGTAATGGCGTTCCACATGGCTGCGCATGGCGATTGTCCTTAGGTTCCGGCCCCGACGACACACTCATGCCGCATCGCGGTATCACAAGGCGGGCCATGTTCACGCGCATCTTCGCCTGGTTCGAAAATCTCGTCGATCCGTTCCGTCCCGTACCCATCGCGCGGCCGCCGGAAGGGCTCGCTGCGTTCTATTGGCATTTCGTCCGGCAGAGCGGCTGGATCTTCATCGCCGCGCTCGCCGCCGCCTTCGTGGTGGCGATCGTCGAGGTGTCGCTGTTCCGCTATATCGGCCAGATCGTCGACCTGCTGCAGAGCTCCTCACCGGGGACGATCTTCACCGACCATGGCAGCCTGCTGCTCTGGATGGCGTTTGTCGTGGTGATCGCGCGCCCGGCGTCCAACGCGCTGCACGACCTGCTGGTGCGCCAGTCCATCACCGCCAATGTCGGCAGCCTGATCCGCTGGCAGTCCTATCGCTGGGTGGTTCGGCAGTCGCTCGGCTATTTCCAGGGCGACTTCGCCGGCCGAATCGCGACCCGCGTGCTGCAGGCCGGGCCGGCGGTGCGCGGCTCGGTGGTCGAGGTGATCGACGCGCTTTGGTATGTGAGCGTCTATGCGGTGAGCGCGGTCATCCTGTTCGCCGAGGCCGACTGGCGGCTCGCCGTGCCGATGGTGGCGTGGATCGCGCTGTACATACTGGCGCTGTCGAAGTTCGTGCCCTCGGTGCGGCATTTGTCCAAGGCCACCTCCGAGAAGAACTCGATGCTCTCGGGCCGCATCGTCGACAGCTACACCAATGTCATGACGGTGAAGCTGTTCGCCCATGGCGACCGCGAGGACAGCTATGTCCGCGACGCGCTGGAGAATCACAACCGCGCCTTCAAGGACCAGCAGCGCCAGATCACCCGCATGGCGCTGACGGTGAGCGTGCTGAACAGCGCCATGCTCGGCGCCGTGGGCGGCATCGGCATCTGGCTGTGGTCGATCGAGGCGATCAATCTCGGCGCCATCGCGCTCTCCACCGGCCTTGCCATCCGCATCACCAACATGTCCGGCTGGATCATGTGGGTGGTCACCGGCGTGTTCGAGAATGTCGGCACGGTGCAGGAGGCGATCCTCACCATCGCGCGCCCGCACACCGTGACCGACCGCGAAGCGGCGCCGGCGCTCACCGTGGCGCAGGGCGCGATCCGCTTCGACGATCTGAGCTTCCACTACGGCAAGGGTGAGGGGGTGATCGACCATCTCGACCTTGAACTGAAGCCGGGCGAGCGCGTCGGGCTGGTCGGCCCCTCGGGCGCGGGCAAGTCGACGCTGATGAGCCTGCTGCTGCGCTTCTACGACCCGGAGGGCGGGCGCATCCTGATCGACGGGCAGGACGTGACGGCAATCACGCAGGAATCGCTGCGCGCGAAGATCGGCGTGGTGACGCAGGACACCTCGCTGATGCACCGCTCGGTGCGCGACAACATCGCCTATGGCCGCCCCGATGCCAGCGACGAGGAAATCTGGCAGGCCGCGCGGCGCGCCCATGCCGAGGGCTTCATCGAGACGCTGGTCGATCCGCAGGGCCGCACCGGGCTCGATGCCCATGTCGGCGAGCGCGGCGTCAAGCTCTCCGGCGGCCAGCGCCAGCGCATCGCTATCGCCCGCGTGCTGCTGAAGGACGCGCCGATCCTGGTGCTCGACGAGGCGACCTCGGCGCTCGATTCGGAGATCGAGGCGGCGATCCAGGCCAATCTCGACGATCTGATGGAGGGCAAGACCGTGATCGCCATCGCCCACCGGCTTTCCACCATCGCGAAGATGGACCGGCTGGTGGTGATGGAGCACGGCCGCATCGTCGAGACCGGCAGCCATGCCGAGCTGATCGCGCGCGGCGGGCTCTATGCCCGGCTGTGGAAGCGCCAGTCCGGCGGCTTCATCGACGCCGACGAGGCGGCGGTCGAGGAAGCGGCGGAGTAATCCGCCCGCTCAGCCCGGAAAGCCCCCGGTCTGGCGCAGCGCCTCGCCGAGAATCATCGCGCCCGCCACCGCGACATTGAGCGAGCGCGCCTGCGCGCGGAGCGGGATCACGATCCGCGCGTCCGCCCGCTCATGAACCGAATCCGGCACGCCCGCGCTTTCCCGCCCCAGCAGCAGAACATCCGATTGCGCAAAGCCGAAGGCCGTATAGGGCGTCGCGGCGCGGGTGGTGCACAGCACGAGCCGCCGCCCCTCGCCGGCGCGCCAGCCCTCGAAGGCGGTGAAGCTGGCATGGCGGTGGATGACGGCGCGGTCGAGATAATCCATGCCCGCGCGCCGGAAGCCGGCATCGCCCACGGGGAATCCCGCCGGCTCGACGATGTGCAGCTCGATCCCCAGGCAGGCCGCGGTGCGGGCCAGCGTGCCGGCGTTTGGCGCGATGTCGGGTTCGAACAGGGCCAGGACGAGAGACATGAGACATTCCCGAAGGTTGGGTCCGCGATGGCCATTCGGCGGCGAAACGGCGGACACGGCGTGGCAGGAGAGTGGGGGCAGGACGGACTGCCGCACTGCCTTCATCTGGACAAGGGGCTGTTCCGGTGCAATTAGAGGCACTCGAAGGTACGCCAGCCTGCGCAGGGTCCGCTTGCCTGCTTCGCATTGCGGAGCCGGACCGCCGGCGGGCGTGTATCTGTTGAGGGCATGAGGGGAAAGGGATCCATCGTGGCAACAACCGGGACGGCGGAAACCACGCGCCGCGACTTTCTCTATATAGCGACCGGCGCCATGGGCGCGGTCGGAGCCGCCGCTCTGGTGTGGCCTTTCGTTTCCCAGTTGCAGCCGGACGCCTCGGTGCTGGCGCTGGCGTCCACGGATGTGGATACCTCGCAGATCGCCGAAGGCCAGATCGTCACCGTGAAGTGGCGCGGCAAGCCGGTCTTCGTGTGGAATCGCACCCCCGAGGACGTCGCCAAGTCGAAGGAAGTGGCGCTGTCCGCGCTGCTGGACCCGATCGCGCGCAACGCCAACCTGCCGCCCGACGCCCCCGCGACCGACGAGAACCGCGCCGCCCCCGACAAGGAGCGCTGGCTGGTGGTGATCGGCATCTGCACGCATCTGGGCTGCGTGCCGATCGGCCATGCGGGCGAGTATGACGGCTGGTTCTGCCCCTGCCACGGTTCGGAATACGACCAGGCGGGCCGCGTGCGCCGCGGGCCGGCGCCGACCAACCTGGAGGTGCCGCCCTACGCCTTCGCGTCCGATACCAAGATCACCATCGGCTGATCGGCTTCAGGAAACCTATGCAATGAGCGGACACGCGACATTCGAGCCGAAGCATCCGGCACTCAAGTGGTTCGAAAGCCGGCTTCCCCTGGTCGGCCTCATCCATTCCTCCTTCATCGCCTATCCCACCCCGCGCAACCTGAACTACTGGTGGACCTTCGGCGGCATCCTGTCGCTGATGCTGGTCTGTCAGATCCTGTCGGGCGTGGTGCTGGTGATGCACTACACCCCGCATGTGACGCTCGCCTTCGACTCGGTCGAGCACATCATGCGTGACGTGTCCTATGGCTGGCTGATCCGCTACATCCACGCCAACGGTGCGTCGATGTTCTTCATCGCGGTGTACATCCACATGTTCCGCGGCCTGTATTACGGGTCCTACAAGGCGCCGCGCGAGGTGCTGTGGATCCTCGGCTGCATCATCTACCTGCTGATGATGGCGACCGCCTTCATGGGCTACGTGCTGCCGTGGGGCCAGATGAGCTTCTGGGGCGCCACCGTCATCACCAACCTGTTCTCGGCCTTCCCGGTGGTCGGCCCGACCATCGTCGAGTGGCTGTGGGGCGGGTTCTCGGTCGATAATCCGACGCTGAACCGCTTCTTCTCGCTGCACTATCTGCTGCCCTTCATGATCGCGGGCGTCGTCGTCCTGCACGTCTGGGCGCTGCATGTGGTGGGCCAGAACAACCCGACCGGCGTCGAGCCCAAGACCGCGAAGGACACCGTTCCCTTCACCCCGTACGCGACCATCAAGGACGGGTTCGGGATGGTGTGCTTCCTGATCTTCTTCGCGTGGTTCCTGTTCTACATCCCGAACTATCTCGGCCACGCCGACAACTACATCCCGGCCAACCCGCTGGTGACCCCGGCCCACATCGTGCCCGAATGGTACTACCTGCCGTTCTACGCGATGCTGCGCGCGGTGCCTGACAAGCTGGGCGGCGTGCTCACCATGTTCGGCGCGATCATCGTGCTGTTCTTCGTGCCGTGGCTGGATACCTCGAAGGTGCGCTCGGGCGTCTACCGCCCGCTGTTCAAGCAGTTCTTCTGGATCTGGGTCGTGGTGTGCATCGGTCTGGGCTGGCTGGGCTCCAAGCCGGCCGAGGGCGGCTACGTCATCGCCGGCCGCATCCTCACCGTGTGGTACTTCGCGCACTTCCTCATCATCCTTCCGCTGCTCGGCCTGTTCGAGAGGCCGAAGGCGGTGCCGGCCTCGATCACCGAGGCGGTGCTGGGCAAGAAGACCAAGGGCGGCGCGCCCGCCTCGGTTGGCGCTCACGCGCCGCAGACGAAGGGTTGAGCGGACATCATGAACATGACCATGAACAAGCTCTCCTCCCTTCGTTCGCTCATCGCCCGCGCCGTCGTGGCGGCGACGCTGGTCACGGCGGCGGGCGGCCTCGCCGTCGCGGCGGAAGAAGGCGGCCACGGCTCGCCCAAGCCGCCGCGCGAGCACTGGTCCTTTGCCGGCCCGTTCGGCCACTTCGACCAGGCCCAGCTGCAGCGCGGCTTCCAGGTGTTCAAGGAGGTTTGCGCCTCCTGCCACGGCGCGCATTTGCTGGCGTTCCGCAACCTTGCCCAGCCGGGCGGCCCGGGCTTCACCGACGCGCAGGCGCGCGTGGTCGCCGAAGGCTTCCAGATCCAGGACGGCCCGAACGATGCGGGCGACATGTTCGACCGGCCGGGCCGGCTGTCGGACCGCTGGCCCTCGCCGTTCCCCAACGAGCAGGCGGCACGCGCCTCCAATGGCGGCGCCTACCCGCCGGATTTCTCGACGCTGGCCAAGGCGCGCACCTATGAGGTCGGCTTCCCCGGCTTCCTGATCGACATCTTCACCCAGTATCAGGAACAGGGCCCGGACTACATCCACGCCCTGCTGAACGGCTACACCACCCCGCCGGAAGGCTTCAACCTGCCGGAAGGCGCGCACTACAACGCCTACTTCCCCGGCCACGCCATCAAGATGCCGCAGCCGATCTCGGAGGGGCAGGTGACCTACTCCGACGGCTCGCCGGAGACGGTCGAGCAGTATTCGCAGGACGTCACCGCCTTCATGATGTGGGTGGCGGAGCCGCATCTCGAAGCGCGCAAGCGCCTCGGTTTCCAGGTCATGATCTTCCTGATCGTGTTCGCCGGCCTCCTCTACTTCACCAAGAAGAAGGTGTGGAAGAGCGTCGAGCACTGAGCGGCTCACGCGATCATTTCCGAATGCGAAAGGGCCCCGCACGGGGCCCTTTTTCATGGTCGGTGCCGGGTCGAAGCGGCGGCAGGGCCAACAGCGCGGTAGCGGCGTGGCGATGTGGGATGGTTGGACGTCGGCGGCGGGGATGTGGGAGGCCCGTTCGCGGCTGCGCGCTCATGACCGGGCCGGCCATTGCGTGTCAGACCGGCGTGCACAGCAGCGCGCACGCGGCGTGACGCGCATCGGAGGCGGAGCCTCCGGCGGTACCGGGCCGTCAGAACCGATAGTTCAGCCCGGCGCGCGCGAGCTGGTGCGTGGGCGTCTCGTCGCCTAGCCTTGAGGTGATGAGGTCGACATAAAGATATTCGGCCTTGGCGCTCCAGTGGTCGGAGATCGCGTATTCAAGCCCGCCGCCCGCGGTCCATCCGGCCGTCCAGCCGCTGCCGCGCACCGACGTGGGTGTCGCCCCGGTCGCCGTCCAGTTGCCGGGCGAGACCTGGGTCTCGACGATGCTGACCGATTGCAGCTCGACGGTGGAATAGGTCACGGCTACGCCGGCGGTGACGAAGGGCAGGAAGCGGCCGAGCGCATAGCCCGCGCGCAGGCGCAGCGTGCCCAAGAACGGGGTGTCGATCCCCGCCGTGCCGGTGGCATCAAGGCGCCGGTCGGCACTGAGCGGCACGATGCCGGCGAAGTCGAGGTCCTCGTCGAGCCCGCTATAGGCGACGTCCGCCTCGATGCCCAGCACGCCGCCATCGGCATAGGCCTGATTGTAGCCGAAGGTCGCGCCGAGCACATAGGACTCGCGCTTGCCGTCGCACAGGCCGCCGACGCAGCCATAATTCTGGAACCCCAGCCCGCCGTCGCCGGCGATCGAGTTCTGGTCGAGGGTGCTGGCCACGCCGCCGACGAGGCCGCCGACATAAAACCCGGTCCAGTCGACCGCCGGCGTCGCCGACGTCACCGGCATGTCCGCGGCATGCGCCACCGGCGCCGACAGCCCGACGGCGGCCAGCACCGCGAGTTTGATCCCCAGCTTCATCATGCCGCCCCCCGACGACGCCCTGCCGCGCTTATCGCCCTGCCGGCGTGCCACCGGCCGCGTGAGATTGCCTGCGCAGCCGGGCTGTTTCAACTGGCTTGAATCGCTCTCCGCAGGCCGGAGCGACCTCGCGTCAGTTCGCGAAACGGAAGTGGAGCACGTCTCCGTCCGCGACGACATATTCCTTGCCTTCCAGCCGCAGCCGGCCGGCGTCCCGCGCGCCCGCCTCGCCATTGCCCTTGACGTAATCGTCGAAGGCGATGGTCTCGGCGCGGATGAAACCCTTCTCGAAATCACTGTGGATAACGCCCGCCGCCGCCGGAGCCTTGGTGCCGGCGGTGATGGTCCAGGCGCGGGCTTCCTTCGGGCCGACGGTGAAGTAGGTCACCAGCTTCAGCAGCTCATAGCCGGCGCGGATGACGCGGTTCAGGCCGGGCTCGTCGAGCTCGATGGCTTCGAGATACTCGGTCTGCTCCTCGGGCGGCAGCACGGCGATCTCGCTCTCGATCTTGGCGGAGACCACCACCGCCTTGGCGCCTTCCTTGGCGGCCTGCGCGAACACCTGCGCGGAGAGCGCGTTGCCGTCCTTGGCCGAGGCTTCCTCGACATTGCAGACATAGAGCACCGGCTTGGAGGACAGGAGGCCCAGCATGCGGAACGCCTTCTCCTCCTCGGGCTTCACGTCCACGAGGCGGGCCGGCTTGCCCTCGCGCAGCAGCACCAGCGACCGGTTGATCAGGTCGATGGCTTCCTTGGCGTCCTTGTCGCCGCCCTTGGCCTTCTTCTCCAGCGCGCCGGCGCGCTTCTCAAGGCTGTCGAGGTCGGCGAGCATCAGCTCGGTCTCGATGGTGTCGATGTCGTTGAGCGGGGCGATCTTGCCCTCGACATGGGTGACGTCGCCATCCTCGAAGCAGCGTACCACATGGGCGATGGCGTCGCATTCGCGGATATTGGCGAGAAACTGGTTGCCGAGGCCCTCGCCCTTGGAGGCGCCGCGCACCAGGCCGGCAATGTCGACGAAGGTCAGCCGGGTCGGGATGATCTGGCCTGAGCCGGCGATCTTCGCCAGTGTGTCGAGCCGCGGATCGGGCACCGCGACGTCGCCGACATTGGGCTCGATGGTGCAGAACGGGTAATTGGCCGCCTGCGCCGCCGCGGTCTGCGTCAGCGCGTTGAAGAGGGTCGACTTGCCGACGTTCGGCAGGCCGACGATGCCGCATTTGAAGCCCATGGGGTCGGTGCTCGCAATCGCTTGAAGGACGTGGCCGTTGGTTAGGCCATGAGCGGGCCGGCAGGCAAGCCTTCGGCCCGTAATTCGCGTATCAGCCGGGCTTGGCGCCGGATCGGCCGACGGGGCTCGGCTCGCCGAAGCCGCGCGCCTCCATGAAGAGGTGCAGCCGGCTCTGGAACTCCTCAAGCTTGTGGGCGACCAGCAGGCCGGCAAACTCCGCGCAGCCCTCGCACACCGCGCCCACCCAGTCGCGCTCGGCCTTGGCGAAGTCGCTCAGCACGTAATTGTGCACCAGCGCCTTGTCGCCGGGGTGACCGATGCCGAGCCGGACGCGGCCATACTCGTTGCCGCAATGGGCGGTGATGGAGCGCAGCCCGTTATGGCCGGCATTGCCGCCGCCGCGCTTCACCCGCACCTTGGCCGGCGGCAGGTCGAGCTCGTCATGGAAGGCGAACACGTCGCGCAGGTCGATCTTGTAGAAGCGCTGCGCCTCGGCGACCGCGCGGCCGCTCTCGTTCATGAAGGTTTCCGGCAGCAGCGCGACCACCTTCTCGCCGGCGATCTCGCCCTCGCAGGCCGCGCCCTGAAAGCGGCGGCGCCAGGGGGAGAAGCGGTGATGCCGGGCGATCGCGTCGACCGCCATGAAGCCGATATTGTGCCGGTTGCCGGCATATTTCGGACCGGGATTGCCGAGGCCCGTGAACAGGTACACAGCACGCCTCCGCGACGCTGGAACGACAAGGAGCCGGAAGCGGACTTCCGGCTCCTGTCGAGGAGAAGAATGACGGACGGGCCGGGGCCCGCGCCGGTCACGCCTTGGCGGCGGCAGCCGCAGCGGCGGCGGCTTCGTCTTCCTCGGCTTCCTTGAGGCCCGACGGCGCCACGATGGTGGCCAGCGTGTCGTCGCCATGGCCGGCCCAGGTCACGCCCGACGGCAGCTTCACCGCCGAGAGGTGGATCGAATCGCCGAAGCCGTAGCTGGAGATATCGACCTCGATCGCCTCGGGAATGGCGTCGGAGGGCACGTTCAGCGAAACGGTGTGGCTGACGACGTTCAGCGTCGCGCCTTCCTTGATCACCGGCGCGGTGTCGGCGTTCAGGAAGTGCACCGGCACGTCAACGGTCAGGCTGGAGCCGGCGGCGACGCGCAGGAAGTCGACATGGACCGGCAGATCCTTGAGCGGGTCGAGCTGGTAGTCGCGCGGGATCACGCGGTGCTTCTCGCCGTCGACATCGACGTTGAACAGCGTGGTCAGGAAGTGGCCGGCATAGATGGTGCGGGTGATCTGCGTGTGGTCGAGCGAGATCGTGACGGGGGCCTTCCCGTCGCCGTAGATCACGGCGGGGACGCGACCGGCGCGGCGTTCAGCGCGAGCGGCCCCCTTGCCGACCTTCGCGCGGGCCGTCGCCTTCAGTTCCTTGATGGCGGTCATGGCATAAGTCCTTGCATATGGTGCAAAAGGAGAAGGCCGCTCGCGCGGCCCGTCCAATCGCGGCTGGGTATCGGATCGGCCGCGGCGCGCCTCCAGGGGTGCGGAAAGGCCGCGAGCCGGTGCGGCTCATAGCAGCAAAAGCGTTGCGGGGCAAGGCGTGCGCCGCGATCGGCGCTTTAGAACTTGCCGAGCACGCCGGCCCTGACCACGCCGCTGCCGTCCGAATCCGGCGAGGCCGAGCGTTTCACGCTGATATAGCGCTCATAGGAGCCGAGCGGCGCGCGCAGCTCGACCCCGGTGGTGACGGTCTGGGTGCTGTTCATCTCGACGCTGGCGCCGAGCTTCTCATTGCCGAGCCCGAGCGGGGCGAGCGGCATGGAATAGGTGCTGCCGACGGCGAGATTGTCGTAGAGCGAGGGCGTGCCAGTGCTGGCCGACGCCCCGACCGCGCCGGTGCTGTAGACCGTGAGATTGTCATGTTCGAAGCCGACCCGGCCCTTGATCTCGCCCGAGCCGCCGCCGGCGCTGGTCGCGAGCGCGCCGGAGACGGGGGCCGAGGCGCTGGCGCTGGTTGAGACCGCGAGGCTCGCCGGCCCCTGCTTCAGCTCCAGCTTGGTCGGCATGGAGGCGGTTTTCGGCGCGGCGATGGATTTACGTTCGGGCAATTTTGCGGGGGCGGCGCTGGAGGTCACGCCGACGCTGCCGAGCAGCGCGTTCCACAGCGAGGGCGCCGGCGCCTCGCCGGCCTCGACCAGCGAGCCCTGCATGGCGGCATCTGCGTCCTCGTCACTCATATATTCGCTGTCCGCGGGCGGGGCGTCGTCCGCCTGTGCGGCGACGGCCGCGGCCTCGGTCTGCGCCGCGACGGCGGCATCAGACGCGCGCTGGGCGGCCTCATAGGGCGATTCGCCGGTGGGCGAGAGCAGGATGACGGTGATGCCGCCCCAGGGATTGGCCGGGGCTGGTGTCCCCGCCGACTGGGCGGCCGCCGGCAGCGCCAGCAGCGTGAACGGCAGGATGAAGGAGAGGCGTGCCGCCAGATGGGCGCGCGGCAGGGCTCGGTTCATGCGTCGTCCGTCCTGACAAGTTTGCGGAGTGCAAAACCTGCTGACGAAGTGTGGAGCGATCATGGCGCAATGCACAATGCCGGCGATTTTCGCCCGATCCCGTGCCCCCGCAGGTAGCTGAATGGCGGAAGTGCGGGCAGAATTTAGCGGCTGCGGCCGAGAAGACACAGCAAGGGGCGCCGCAGCGCCCCTTTTCGTCCGACGGATCGCGCGTCGCCGGCTCAGTTGAACAGGCTGGAGACGCTTTCTTCATGCGCGGTGCGCCCGATCGCTTCCGCGAGCAGGCTGGCGATCGAGATGACGCGGATGTTGCGCGCCACCCGCACCGCCTCGGTCGGCTGGATGGTGTCGGTGATCACCAGTTCCTTGAGGTTGGAGGCGGTGACGCGCGCCACGGCGCCGCCGGAAAGCACGCCATGGGTGATGTAGGCGTGGACCTCGGTCGCGCCGCGCGCCAGCAGGGCGTCGGCCGCGTTCACCAGCGTGCCACCGGAATCGATGATGTCGTCGACCAGGATGCAGCGGCGCCCCTCGACATCGCCGATCACGTTCATCACCTCGCTCTCGCCGGGGCGCTCGCGGCGCTTGTCGACGATGGCAAGCTGGGCGTCGATGCGCTTGGCCAGCGCGCGGGCGCGCACCACGCCGCCGACATCGGGCGAGACCACGGTGATGTTGGAGAGGTCGAACCGCGCCTTGACGTCCTGCACCATCACCGGCGCGGCGAACAGGTTGTCGGTCGGGATGTCGAAGAAGCCCTGGATCTGGCCGGCATGCAGGTCGACGGTCAGCACGCGGTCGGCGCCGGCATGGGTGATCAGGTTGGCGACCAGCTTGGCGGAGATCGGCGTGCGGCCGGAGGAACGGCGGTCCTGCCGGGCATAGCCGAAATAGGGCAGCACGGCGGTGATGCGGCGGGCGGAGGAGCGGCGCAACGCATCGGTGATGATGAGCAGCTCCATCAGGTGGTCATTGGTCGGGAAGGAGGTGGACTGCAGGATGAACACATCCTTGCCGCGCACGTTTTCCTGGATCTCGACGAAGATTTCC
Source organism: Ancylobacter sp. G4_0304 (assembly GCF_047501495.1). NCBI lineage: Bacteria > Pseudomonadati > Pseudomonadota > Alphaproteobacteria > Hyphomicrobiales > Xanthobacteraceae > Ancylobacter > Ancylobacter sp. G4_0304. Next base: position 89,871 of record NZ_JAZDRM010000006.1, read on the forward strand.
ATGTCGGCGAAGCGCCGCACCACGGCCTTGCTCAGCGGCGTATTAAGGTACGTACCGATGGCCTCGGCCAGCGGCCGGTTGCTGTTGCCGGCGACGATTTTGATCGACCCGTTATCACTCGACATCCGGCACGCTCCCAGCCGTACTATCTCACAATGCGGCCGTCGCAAGACCGTCGCGGAGCCCTGATAGGCGGGCGAAGGCGCGCTGTAAAGCGCTTGCGGACGCGATGTTCCGCAGGGCTGGCGCGCAGCGGGCGCGGCCGTCCCCGATCACGGATGCGCGGCGAAGGTGAGGGCCGTGGCGCCGACGGTCGGCTCGGCGGCGGCGGGCAGTGTCTCGTCGGGATCGGCATCGGCCGGGGCCGGCGCGGTCGAGGCGACCTGCGGGCCGTCATCTGCGCGGATGTCGGGCGCTTCCTCGGTGGCGGGCGCGGCCGCCGGCGCGCTGCGGACTGGAGCGGAAGGATTGCCGGCGAGGCGCGAGCCGATCTCGTCGAGGCTCTGCGTGGCGATGCGCTGGAGCGTGGCGTCGTCGACCTGGTTCCACACATCCTTGCCCTTGCCGACCGCCTCGACGCCGGCCACGCGCAGCACGCGCTCGCGGTCCTTGTCGAACACGTCCCACACCCAGTCCACCGAGCCCTTGTCGCCCTCGACCGAGGCGGCGAGATAGCCGCGCACCCGATAGGCGGCCTCGCCATTGCGCGAGACGACACGGATCTGGCGGGCATCGGCGGCGGTGGAGAGATTGGCGACCAGCTTGTTGAAAACCGGCTCAGGCGGACCGTCGATCGATTCGAAGGCAATGGCGCGGGGCGCGCCGGAGGAGAGGGCGGCGCTGGCGGTCGGCGAATTGCCGCCGCCGGTCTGGCAGGCCGCGAGCGCGAGCGAACCGAAAAGAACCGCCGCTACCGGAAGCAGTCGGGCGGGGCGCTGGCGAAGGCGATCGGTCATGGGGCGCGGTTTCTCTCGAGAGCCCGGCACCCGCCCATCCCGCAACGGGATGCCTCGCGGCCGCCGCAATCCTTAAGAAACCGTTAATGCTATTTGACCAGCAGGTCCAGAGGCGCATCGGTCGCACACTCGTTACCGTTAACGGTGACGAGGTAGGTCCGCCCGAGGCACATGGCGGTCGAGGTCTCGCTGTCCATCAGGATCATGTGGGCGAACATCACCATGCCCGGCTCCAGCACCCAGTCATTGCCGGCATAGAACATCGGCGGGTCCATCCAGGACGGGGTGAACTTGGCGCCCAGCGAATAGCCGCAGGCGGCGAGGCGATGCCCGGCCAGACCGTGGCCGTCCATGACGTGGGCGTGGGCGGTGAACACGTCGCCGGCGGTCCTGCCCGGCACGATGGCGTTGGCGCAGGCTTCCAGCGCCTGCCTGGCGGCGGCGAACAGTTCGAGATGCCGGTCGCGCGGCGGGCCGACGATCACGGTCTCCATCATCGCCGCGTGGTAGTGGCGATAGGCGCCGGCCCATTCCAGCGTGATCTGGTCCTCGCCCTCCAGCCGGCGGCGGCCGGATTTGTAGCGGCACAGCAGCGCGTCCGGGCCGGAGCCGATGATGAACTCGTTGGCGGGATAGTCGCCGCCGCCCTTGAAGATCGCGCCCTGCATGCCGGCGAGGATGTCGCCCTCGTCGACGCCCTCGCCGATCATGTCGATGGCGACGTCGCGCGCCGCCAGGGCGAGTTTCGCCGCCTGCTTCACATAGAGGATTTCCGCCGCCGACTTCACCGCGCGCAGCCGGTCGACGAGGCGCGAGGCGTCCTCCAGCGTGGCGAAGCCGTTAAAGGCGGCGTCGAGCTTCTTTCCATTGGCGGCGGTCAGGCCGTAGCTCTCATATTCGACGCCGATCCGCGTGCCCGCGCCGCCGAGATCGGCCACCATGTCGCGCAATTGCTGCTGCGGGGTGGCGTCGGCGCGGTCGGTCCAGACGCGGATGTCTTCGATCAGCGAGGTGTGCTGCGCCTGCCGCAGGTCCGCCGAGCGGGTGAGCAGCGCCAGCCGGCCGTCGGCGGAAAGGTAGAGCGCCTGGAAGAAGCAGAAGCCGAACGTGTCGTACCCAGTGAGCCAGTACATCGATTCCTGCTGGAACATCAGCAGCCCGTCGAGACGGCGCTCGGCCATCTCCTGAAGCAGGCGCACGCGGCGGCGCGCGAATTCAGGGCCGGTGAAATGCAGGGTCATCGGCGCGGCTCCTCAGGCGAGGGTGATGGCGGCGATCAGCCGGCCGTAATCGGGCTCGCCGCGATGGGTGGTGCGGCGGTAGCTGAAGAAGCGCGCCTCATCGGAATAGGTGTCGAGGCACAGATCGTCGATCTGACCCACGCCGATCGTCTCCAGTCGCGCCCGGATATAGCCGGGCAGGTCGAACATGGCGTGGTGGTCGCGCTCGGAGGGGGCGAAGAAGCGGATATTGGCGTGGTCGAGCGCCGTCAGCGTGCTGACGAATTCCGGCCCGACCTCATAGCTCTGCTGGCGGATCAGCGGGCCGATGGCGGCGACGATGCGCTCGCGCTTCGCCCCCAGCTCTTCCATGCGCGCGATGGTGGAATCCAGCACGCCGCCCACTGCGCCCTTCCAGCCGGAATGGGCGGCGGCGACCACGCGGGCCTCGCCATCGGCGAACAGGACGGGCCCGCAATCGGCGATGGCGACGCCGACCGCGATGCCGGGCGTGTTGGTCGCCACCGCATCGGCCTTGGGCCGCTCGTCCCAGGGGGCGGAGGCGATCAGACAATCCGGCGAATGGATTTGCCAGCAGGTGAGCAGATGGCCGTCCGGCACGCCGAGCGCGCGGGCCATGCGCGCACGGTTCTCGGCGACATTTTCGGGGGCGTCGTTGGAGCCGGTGCCGCCATTCAGCCCGGCATAGATGCCCTGCGAGACGCCGCCCTCGCGGGTGAAGAAGGCGTGGCGGATTCCGGGGAGCGCGGCGAGCGCCGGGGATTCGACCTTCATGGTTCCACCTTCTTGCCTGTCGGGAAGACATCCTGCGGCGCGAATCCCGCCGCGCCGCCAAGGGCAGGATGCACCAGCGCGAGCGCCTTGAAGAGGGCCCCCATCTCGTCTTTCCCGGTCCCGGCGAGCCGGCGGGTGGCAGCATCGATGGCGGCGGCGGCGTCGGGCGCGGCTTTCGCCTTCAGCCGCTCCGCCCGCGCGGCGATGCCGAGCCGGGCGAGAAACGCGCCCTGCGGGATCGGGCCGAGGGCGAGCGCCCCGGCCGCCATACCCGCCTGCGCCAGCGCGGCGAAATCGACATGGGCGGTGAGGTCGGCGTCGCCGGGATGGGCGAGCACATCGTCATAGGCGTGGGATTTCAACGCCTGCAGCGTGTCGCCGAAGCCGCCAGCATGGCCGTAATCGATGAACAGCGCCGTCCCGCCTTCGCGCGAGACGCGGGCGGCGATGTCGCCGGCGATGGCGGTGCCCGAGGGGCAGACTTCTAGCAGCGCGCCCTCCCGCGCTGCCATCAGCCGCGCGGCGTCGGCCGGGTCGGGACGCGCATCGGGGCGCAGGCCGAAAGCGAGGGCACCGTCCTCGCCCAGCCCCACCATGCGCTCGGCGATGCCGGTGGCGGTGCGGACGAACTGGCGGATCGGCAGCGCGTCGAAGAACTCGTTGGCGAGCAGGATCAGCGGCCCGTCCGGGATGTCCTCGAACCGTCCGCGCCAGTCGACGGGGTAGGCGGACAGCGTCGCGGCCTGCTTCGCGCGCAGGCGCGGGGAGGCTTCCACCAGCACGACCTGCGCGGCGGCGTGAAAGCCGGGCACGATGCGGGTGGCGCGCAGCACGTCCGCCATCATGGTGCCGCGTCCGGGGCCAAGTTCGGCGAGGATGAAGCGGGGCGGCGAGCCCATGCGCATCCAGCAATCGGCCGCCCAAAGCCCCAGCAACTCGCCGAACATCTGGCTGATTTCCGGCGCGGTGACGAAATCACCGGCCGCGCCGAAGGGCTCATGGGTGGTGTAATAGCCGTGCTGCGGGTGGAACAGGCACTCGGCCATGTACTCGGCCACATTCATCGGCCCGTCTGCCGCGATGCGCCGGGCGATGAGGGCGGCGAGCCCCGTGCTCATGACGCCGCGCCGCCCAGCGCCGGCCGGTGGCGCGCGCGCAGGATCAGCGTGAGGCCGACCGCGAGCATGGGCAGCGAAAGCACCATGCCCATGGTGACGAAGCCGCCCGCGAGATAGCCGAGCTGCGGATCGGGCTCGCGCACGAATTCCACGATGATCCGGGCAAAGCCGTACATTAGCACGAACAGGCCGGCGACAAGGCCAGGACGCGCGAGGCCGCCGCGCCGGATCACCAGCATCAGCACGGTGAAGATCAGCAGCCCCTCCAGCCCCGCCTCGTAGAGCTGGCTCGGGTGGCGCGGCAGCGGGCCGCCATGGGGGAACACGAAGGCCCAGGGCACATCGGTCACCCGGCCCCACAATTCGCCATTGATGAAATTGGCGAGGCGCCCGAGGAACAGGCCGATCGGCACCACCGCAGCGGCGATGTCCAGCATGGAGAGCAGCGGCAGGCCGCGCCGGCGGCAGAACAGCGCCATGGCGAGGATCGAGCCGAGAAAGCCGCCATGGAACGACATGCCGCCATGCCAGACGGTGAGCGCCTGCAACGGGTTTTCGATGTAATAGGCGAGGTTGTAGAACAGCACATAGCCGATGCGCCCGCCGAGGATGACGCCGAGCGCGACCCAGACGATGGCATCGTCGAACTCTTCCGGCGCGATCGGCGCCTTGCCACCCCAGAGCGCCGGACTGGCGCACAGCTTCTTGGCGAGCCACCAGCCGATCAGCAGCCCCGCGACATAGGCCAGCGCATACCAGCGTATCGCGAAGGGGCCGAGCTCGATCAGCACCGGATCAATGGCGGGGAAGGGGAGTGCAAGCAAGGGCAGCATGGGTCCGTCGCTTTCCGGGGCAGGCCCGTCGCCGGCAGGCGGGACGGGTATCGCGGCATGCTGCCGGGTTTGCCTGCGTCGCGTGACGGGATCAAGGCCTTAACCGGCGCGCAGTTGTGCGCTGCACTTGCGAAGCGGAGCCGCGCGCCCCATTGTCTCTTCAGAGAAACGGCTGCGCGAGTGGACCGATCTTCGGTGCCCAGACCGGGAGTAATGAGCATGACCCAGACCACCAGCCGCATTTTCGATGATTTCGCCAAGCTCATGAACGACGCCGCCGGCGTCGCCACCGGCGTGCGCCGCGAGGCCGAGACCGTGATGCGCGCGCAGGCCGAGCGCATCCTGCGCGAACTCGACGTGGTGACCCGAGAGGAATTCGAGACCGTGAAGGAACTCGCCGCCGCCGCGCGCGAGGAGAATGAGCGGTTGGAAGCCCGCATCGCGGCGCTGGAAGCCAAACTCAGCCCGCCGGATTCGCTGGGCTGAAGGCCAGTCTTCCGGCCGGGTCCTGTGGACGGGACCCCTGCGCGCTTGCGAGGGGGCACCGAATCCCGGACATCTTGTCGCCATGGACCGATTGTTGATGGTTCCTGACAGTCGGTCATAGCGGGGAGCGAGTTGCGCGCGATAAAGTCGGATACGGCGATTCGAACGAAATTTGCAGGCATCGCCGCTACTGGCTGCGCGTCGCGTGCGTTCCTGTCCTTGCAGCGCCTACCCTCGCGAGGTCGTGCATGACCTATACCGATTTCGAAGCCGATACCCGCCTGAACCCGCTCGATCTGATCGAACGCATGGCTGCACTCAATGAGTGGGCCTTCGAGCGCTCCGCCGAGGACGAGATCACCATCTCCCTCGAAGGCCGCTGGACCGACTGCCATGTCTCGTTCCAGTGGATGGACGAGGTGGAGGCGCTGCATGTCGCCTGCGCCTTCGACCTGAAGGTGCCGGAGAAACGCAAGACCGAGGTGCTGCGCCTGCTCTCGCTGATCAACGAGCAGATGTGGATCGGCCATTTCGACCTGTGGTCGAAGGAGGGCGTGATCATGTTCCGCCATGCGCTTCTGCTGGCCGGCGCGGAAGCGACCGACCGCCAGTGCGAGGTGCTGATGGAATGCGCCATCGAGGCGGTCGAGCGCTATTTTCCGGCATTCCAGTTCGTGGTCTGGGCCGGCAAGTCTGCCCGCGAGGCCATGGACGCCACGCTGTTCGAGACCGTCGGCGAGGCGTGACGGGCGGCGCCCGTCCTCGCGCTGCTGCCAAAATCGTGGATGGCCAGCCTCGCGCCGGGCATCCCGCGGCCAAAGGCGCTATGGTGCAGCGGGCTCGCGCGTGAGCCGGTGACAGCCGAGAGTTTCGACCATGCCTGCACTTTCCGATATTCCCGGCCGCGTGCTGCTCGTCGGCGCCGGCAAGATGGGCGGCGCCATGCTGGAAGGCTGGCTCGATCTCGGGCTGGAGCCGGCAAAGGCGGCGGTGATCGATCCCGGTCCGCCCCCGGAAGTGGCGGCGCTGCTGGAGGCGCGCGGCGTCGCGCTCAATCCGCTCAATGGCGGCCCGCCCGCCGTGATGCTGCTGGCGGTGAAGCCGCAGGTGGCGCCTGACGTGATCGCCAAGGTCGCCCCGCTGGCCGGGCCCGGCACGCTGGTGGTGTCGGTGATGGCCGGGCGCACGCTCGGCTTTCTTGAGGCCGGCTTCGCGCCCGGCACCGCCGTGGTGCGCTCGATTCCCAACACGCCGGCCGCCATTGGGCGCGGCATCACCGTCGCGGTGCCGAACGGGGCGGTGAGCGCGGAGCAAAAGCTGATCGCGGACGGGTTGCTGCGCGCTTCCGGTGAGGTGGAATGGGTCGACGACGAGGCGATGATCGACCTCGCCACCGCGGTCTCCGGCTCCGGCCCGGCCTATGTGTTCCTGCTGGCGGAAGCGCTGGCGGCGGCCGGGGCGAAGGCGGGGCTGCCCGCCGACCTCGCCGACCGGCTCGCCCGCGCCACCGTCGCCGGGGCGGGAGAGTTGATGATCCGTTCCGGCATCGATCCCGCGCAGCTTCGCAAGAACGTCACCTCGCCGAACGGCACAACGGCGGCGGCGCTGGCGGTGCTGATGGACGAGGCGCGCGGCTTCACCCCGCTGCTGGCCGAAGCGGTGGCCGCCGCCGCGAAGCGCTCGCGCGAACTCGCCGGCTGAGGCTTCCCGAAGGGCAGGCCTTCTCCCGGCCACCCTTTGACCCTAAGTTCCAGAAGGACGATTTTCTGGACAGGAGGTTCTCATGGCGACTACCCCCGGCCGGACCCGCTCCGGCGCCAAGGCCGCCGATCCGCGCGGCCCGATCATCGACAGTTTTCTCACGCTGCTGGCCGAGCGGCCGTTCGAGCGCATCGGGCTCGCCGATGTCGCGGACAGGGCCGGCGTCTCGCTGGCCGAGCTGCGCGCCTCGTTCGGCTCCACCTTCGATATTCTCGCCGGCTTCGTGAAGCGCACCGATACGCTGGTGCTGGAGGGGACCGGCGACGACATGGCCGACCAGCCGGCCCGCGACCGGCTGTTCGACGTGCTGATGCGCCGGCTCGACGTCCTCGCTCCGCACAAGGCGGCGATCGCCTCGCTCGCGCGCTCCGCCCGCGCCCATCCCCAACTCGCCATGGGCCTGAACCGCTTGAGCGTGCGCTCGCAGCAATGGATGCTGGCGAGCGCGGGCATCGACGCCTCCGGCCTCAAGGGCGCGGTGCGCGCGCAGGGGCTGGCGCTGCTGTTCGCGCGGGTGCTGAAGACTTTCGTGGCCGATGACGACCCGGCGCTGTCGCGTACCATGGCCGCGCTCGACCGCGAACTCGACAAGGGCGGCCGGGCACTCGGGCTGATGGACCGGCTGTTCCGCCTTGCGCGCTGCGGGCGCCGGGGCGCGCGCCGGCCGGAGCCGTCGCCTTCGACCGAACCGCCCGCCGCGCCGGCGGCGGCCTGAATGTACTCAGTATGAGGATGATCCCGTGAGTCTCGGTCCTATCGAACAGATCACCATCGCGGACTTCGTGAAGGTCGATATCCGCGTCGGCACGATCATCCTCGCCGAGCCGTTCCCGGAGGCGCGCAAGCCGGCGCTGAAGCTGACCATCGATTTCGGCCCGCATATCGGGGTGAAGAAATCGACGGCGCAGATCACCGTGCATTACGCGCCCGAGGACCTGATCGGCCGGCAGGTGGCGGCGGTGGTGAATTTCCCGCCGCGCCAGATCGGCCCGGCGATCTCCGAGGTACTGACGCTCGGCTTCCCCGATGAGGACGGCGCGGTGGTGCTGTTCGCGCCCGACCAGCCGGTGCCGAACGGCGCGAGATTGTTCTGAGGCTCAGACCGGTATCCGCACCGTGGCACGCAGGCCGCCGAGCGGGCTGTCACTGAGCGTGACGTCGCCGCCATGGGCGCGCGCGGCGTCGCGGGCGATGGTGAGCCCGAGCCCGGAGCCGCCGGCATCCTGATTGCGCGCGTCGTCCAGCCGGACGAAGGGGCGGAACACCTCCTCGCGGCGGTCCGGCGGAATACCGGGGCCGTCATCGTCCACGGTCACGGTGAGCCAGCGCGCATCGGAATTGCCGTTGATCGCCAGCTTGCGGCCATGGCGCCAGCCATTGGCGACCAGATTGCCGATACAGCGCCGGAACGCGTCGGCGCGCAGCATCACCATCGGCTCGCCGGTGAACCGCGCCTCGATCTCGACGCCGTGGCGCTCGCCGTTGCGGCGGGCATCGTCGAGGATGCGCGACACGTCGGTCAGGGCCGGCAGCTCGCCCGCCGAATCGTCGCGCGCGAAGGCGAGATAGGCCTCCAGCATGCTCTGGAGTTCATCGACATCGCCGCGTAGCGCCTCGGTTTCCACGCTGTCGCCGATCAGCGCCAGCTCCAGCTTGAAGCGGGTGAGGATGGTGCGCATGTCGTGGGAGACGCCGGCCAGCATGGTGGTGCGCTGCTCGATCTGCCGCTCGATGCGCCGCTTCATCTCCAGGAAGGCCAGCGCCGCTCCGCGCACCTCGCGCGCGCCGCGCGGGCGGAAGCCGGTGACGTCGCGCCCCTTGCCGAAGGCCGCCGCCGCCTCGGCCAGCGCCTCGATCGGCTTGATCTGGTTGCGCAGGAACAGGATGGCGACCGCCAGCAGCACCAGCGAGGTGCCGACCATCCACACCAGGAAGATGTGCGAGTTCGACAGATAGGCCTGGGTGCGCCGGACGAAGACGCGCATGACCTTGCCGTCGAGCTGGACCCGCACTTCGAGCAGGTTGGAATTGCCCACCGTGTCGGTCCAGAACGGCCGCTGAAGCCGCTTTCCCAGCTCGCCGGTGAAGTTGGAATCGAGGATCGAGAAGAACGGCTTGGGGCCGGGCGGCGGCAGATGCTGGTCGGGCAGGAAGTCCACCGTGAGGTTCATGGTGAACTGCGCGATCTGCTTGATGCGCTCCTGATCCGCCGCGTCGGGAAATGCGGTGGCGAGGTCGGACAGCGCGGCGATGTCCTGCGAGACGGCGGCCGATAGCCGGCGCGTCACCGTGTTGTAGTGCCGCTCCATGAACACGAAAACCAGCACCGATTGCAGGATCACCATCGGCGCGACGATGATGATCAGCGAGCGGGCGAACAGGCCCTTGGGCATGATGCGGTTGAACCAGCCGCCGAACCGCAGGTTCACGTCGTGCCAGCGCGCGCGCGCGCGCCTCACCCGTTCGAGGGCGGCGTCGCGCATATGGGCGTCGAGCAGGCTCAAGGCGCGACGACCAGCCGGTAGCCGACGCCGCGCACGGTCTGCACATAGGCGGGATTGGCCGGGTCGCGCTCGATCTTGCGGCGCAGGCGGTTGACCTGCACGTCGACCGCGCGGTCGCCGGCCGCGACGCCGGGAGCCACCAGTGCCTGCCGGGGCACGGTGTCGCCGGGCCGTTCGCTCAGCACGCGGAGCATGTCGCGCTCGCGGTCGGTGAGGCGCACCGGCTCGTCCTCGCGCGTCAGCTCGCCACGCTCCAGATGGAACACGAACGGCCCGAAGCGCACCGCCTCGATCGCCTGGGTCGGCGGCGCGGCCGAGCGCTTGATGATGTTGCCGATGCGCAGCAGCAATTCGCGCGGCTCGAACGGCTTGGCGAGATAGTCGTCGGCGCCGATCTCCAGCCCGGTGATGCGGTCCTGCGTCTCCGCGCGGGCGGTGAGCATGAGAATCGGCACGTGCGAATCGCGGCGCACGAACTGGGCGAGCTCGAAACCGTTCTCGCCGGGCATCATCACATCGAGGATCAGCAGGTCGAAGGTGAGGCCCGCGAGCCGGCCGCGCGCATCCGCCGCCGATTCCGCGGTGGTGACGCGGTATCCGTTCTCCGAGAGGAAGCGGGAGATGAGGTCGCGGATGCGCCGGTCGTCGTCGACGATCAACAGATGCGGGGCGTCGTCCGCCGGGGTGGCGGCGCGGGGACGGGGTTTCGCATCGACATCCGGCATGTCACGGGTCTCTCAGAGGTGCGTGCTCTCGGGCGCTTCAGGCTTTGTGCGCGTCAGGTTTTGCGCCCGCGGGCGGGGTCGGCGGCGAGCTGGTCGGCGCGGGCGATGAGCTTCTCCACCGAGCCGCGATCCTCGGGGTCGATCATGGCGACAAGAAAGCGGCGGGACTGCTCGCGCGATTCCGGGCCGCATTCGGCGAGCGCGCGCGCGATGCGCCGGGACTGGATGGCGACGAACTGCCGGGCCAGAGCCTCACCCTTGGGCGTGAGGTGGAGCAGGCGCTGGCGGCGGTCGGACTTGCCGGCGCGGCTGTCGATGAAGCCCTGATCCACCAGCTCGCGCAGCACGCGGCCCAGGCTCTGCTTGGTGATGCGCAGGATTTCGAGGAGGTCCGTTACGCGCATGCCAGGGTGGCGATTCACGAAGTGCAGCACGCGATGATGGGCGCGGCCGAAGCCGATGCCCTGCAGGATCTCGTCGGGGTCACTGACGAAGTTCCTGTAGGCAAAGAAGAACAGCTCGATCAGGTCGAGCATGGTTTCGTCTCCCGGCGCGGTTGGCGCTCGCGCGGAAGCGGGGGATTCGACGGCGCCGGCGCGGACCGGCGAAGAGACATTTATGTCAGCCATGTTGACTTTTTTCGTTATGATCGTTACCCAGATGCACCGCTCGACGAAAGGATCGTTCGGCAAGACGGTTCGAACCGCTTGCCAAACCGTTTCGCCGGGCGTTGCCTTCAAGCGGACCCTTGCGGGCCGCGAACGATAACGGGACTTCGGCCGCTAGGCAAAACATGTGCTCACGCGCATGCCGGGCGGCTACATGCTTCAGGAATTCAAGAAGGGTCTCGACGCCTTCCATGGCGCGCGCCGGGCCCCGGTTTGGGAGACGAGAACCATGGCTAGCGAACCTTTCGACAAACGCAGCGGCTGGATCTGGTATGACGGCGCCTTCGTGCCGTGGTCGGATGCGCAGGTGCACGTACTGACTCACGGGCTGCACTATGGCAGCTGCGTGTTCGAGGGCGAGCGTGCCTATGGCGGCGAGATTTTCAAGCTCGACGAGCACACGGCGCGCCTCAAGGAAAGCGCCCGCCTGCTCGACTTCGAGATCCCCTACAGCGAGGCCGAGATCAACGCGGCGTGCCGCGAACTTCTCGCCAAGCAGAAGCTCACCAATGCCTATCTGCGCCCGGTCGCCTGGCGCGGCTCGGACATGATGGGCGTCTCGGCGCAGCACAACACCATCCACCTTGCCATCGCGGCGTGGGAATGGCCGAGCTATTTCGACCCCACCGAGCGGCTGAAGGGCATCCGCATCGGCGAGGCGAAGTACCGCCGTCCCGATCCTCTGACCGCGCCGTCGACCTCGAAGGCCGCCGGCTTGTACATGATCTGCACCATCTCCAAGCACGCCGCCGAGCGTGAAGGCTATGCCGACGCGATGATGCTGGACTGGCGCGGCCGCGTGGCGGAATGCACCGGCGCCAACATCTTCTTCGTGAAGGACGGCGTGATCCACACGCCGGAGGCCGACGCCTTCCTGAACGGCATCACCCGCCAGACGGTGATCGAGCTCGCCAAGCGGCGCGGCTTCACCGTGGTCGAGCGCGCGATCATGCCGGAGGAACTGCCGGACTTCGCCGAGTGCTTCATCACCGGCACCGCCGCCGAAGTGACGCCGGTCTCCGAGATCGCCGGCCGCCACTATCAGGCCGGCCCGGTGACGCGCACGCTGATGGAAGACTACATGGCCGAAGTGCAGCCCAAGAAGGCCGCGGCCTGAGGGCATAGCCCCGTGACTGAAAGAAATGCCGGCCCTCGGGCCGGCATTTTCGTTTCAGGGAGGTGCGGGAAAGAGCGCGCGCAGCCTTCAGCCCCAGCGCTCCGCCGCCACGTCGTCCTCATCCTTGGCGGCGATCCAGCTCTGGCCCTCGCCGCGCTCCTCCTGCTTCCAGAAGGGGGCGCGGGTCTTCAGCCAGTCCATCAGGAACTCGGCCGCCGCGAAGGCGGCGCCGCGATGGGCGGAGGCGGTGACGACCAGCACGATATTGTCGCCCGGCACCAGCCGGCCGTGACGGTGGATCACCGTGGCCCCGGCGAGCGGCCAGCGCGCGCGGGCCTCTTCCATGAGGCGGCCGATCTCTTCTTCCGCCATGCCGGGGTAATGTTCGAGCGTCAGCGCGTTGAGCGGCGCGGCGCCGGGCGTGTCGTCGGCGCGGCACAGGCCGGCGAAGGTGACCACGGCGCCGATATCGGTGCGGCCACGCGCCAAGGCGGCGGTCTCGTCGGCCGCGTTGAAATCCTCGGCCTGAATGCGGACGGTGAACATGCCGCCCTCCTGTCTCAGCCGCCGGTCATCGGCGGGAAGAACGCGACTTCCCGCGCGTCGCCCAGCGGGCTGTCCGGCCGGGCATGGTGGCGGTCGATGGCGGCGCGCACCACGCGCGGGTTCTCGAAAGCATGGGCATAGCCCTCGCCGCGTCCGGCGAGCCAGCCGGCGAGCTCGGCCACGGTGCGCACGTCCTCGGGCAGCTCGATGTCCTCGGCCTCGCGCCCAATACGCTCGCGCACCCAGGCAAAATAGCGAATCTTCACCGCTCGTCCTCGACCAGATGGCGGGCACCGGCTCGGAAATAGTCCCAGCCGGTGTACAGCGTCAGGATCGCGGAAATCCACAGCAGCAGAATGCCGGCCAGCGTGGTGCCCGGCAGCAGGCTGTCGGCGGCGGGGCCGGCCAGCAGCACGCCGACCGCGATGAGCTGGGTCGCGGTCTTCCACTTGGCGAGCCGGGTCACCGGCACGCTGACGCGCAGCTCGGCGAGGAATTCGCGCAAGCCCGACACCAGGATTTCGCGGCACAGGATGACGGCGGCGGCCCAGAGCGACCAGCCGCGAATGGTGCCATCGGAGGCCAGCATCAGCAGCGAGGTCGAGACCAGCAGCTTGTCGGCGATCGGGTCCAGCATGCGGCCGATGGCCGATTGCTGCGACCACATGCGCGCGAGATAGCCGTCGAAGAAATCGGTGATGGCGGCGACGATGTAGATGCCGAGCGCCAGCCAGCGCAGCCACAGGCCGCCGGCCATGATGTCGGCCCAGAACAGGCAGGCCGCGACCAGCGGCACCGCCACGCAGCGGCCATAGGTCAGCATGTTCGGCAGCGAGAAGGCGTGGCTGCGCTTGCCGGAAGCGGGACCCGGCGCATTGCTTCGGCTGGAAGTCACATCAACCATGGCTCGTCGGGCTCCCTGCCACGGACGTAGCCATCCTCGGCATCGACGTCAATCCGTCCCGGCCATGCGGCTCGCCTCATCCGGGACCGGAATGGAAGAAATCATACACCGCCCGCGCGGTCGCGGCATTGACGCCCGGCACGGCTTCGAGGTCGGTCAGCGAGGCGCGCTCGATGGCTTTGAGCGTGCCGAAATGATGCAGCAGGGCGCGCTTGCGGGTCGGCCCGATGCCGGGAATTTCCTGCAGGCCGGCCTGGGCTATGTCCTTCTTGCGCCTTGCGCGGTGGGAGCCGATGGCGAAGCGGTGCGCCTCGTCGCGCAGCCGCTGCACGAAGTACAGAACCGGGTCGCGCGGCTCCAGCCGGAACGGCTCGCGGCCGGGGATGAAGAAGGTCTCGCGGCCGGCATCCCGGTCCGGTCCCTTGGCGATGCCGACCAGTGGAACGTCGGTGATGCCGAGTTCGGTCAGCGTCTCGCGCGCCGCCTTCAATTGTCCGAGACCGCCGTCGATCAGCACCAGATCGGGCCATGCGGTGGTAGCGGCGTCGGCGAGGTCCGGCGCCTCACCCTCACGGGGAGAGGGAGCCGGAGGTGCGATCGTAGCGGGGCGCTCGCCGAGCGGCGCGACCGATTCCCTCTCGCCATCGGGGGAGGGAGCCTCGGCAAGCGCCGCGTCAGGGGGGGAGGCGCTGCCCGCGCGTGGGTTCTCCCGCAGAAGACGCGAGAAGCGCCGGGTCAGCACCTCGCGCATCATGCCGTAATCATCGCCCGGCACGAGGTAGGCCGACTTGATGTTGAACTTGCGGTACTGGCTTTTGGCGAAGCCTTCCGGCCCCGCCACGATCATGCCGCCGACCGCGTTCGAGCCCATGATGTGGCTGTTGTCGTAGACCTCGATACGCCGGGGCGGAGCGGGGAGGGTGAAGGCGCGGGCCAGCTCGTCGAGCAGCCGCGCCTGGCTGGCGCTCTCCGCCAGCTTGCGGCCCAGCGCCTCGCGGGCGTTCTGCAGGGCGTGCTCCACCAGCTCGCGCTTTTCCCCACGCTTGGGCACGGCGATCTCGACCCGGTAGCCGGCGCGGGCGGAAAGCGCTTCCTCCAGAAGCTCGCGCTCGGCGATGTCGTGGCTGAGCAGCACGAGGCGCGGGCAGGGCTTGTCCTCGTAGAACTGGGCGATCAGCGCGTCGAGCACCTCGCCGGGGCCGAGGGAGCGGTCGGCGCGGGGGTAGAGCGCGTGGTTGCCCCAGTTCTGCCCGGTGCGGAAGAAGAACACCTGCACGCAGGTCGCCCCGCCTTCCTGATGTACGGCGAAGACGTCGGCCTCTTCCACCGAGCGCGGGTTGATACCTTGAGTTCCCTGAACCGCTGAGAGCGCGGCAAGGCGGTCGCGCAGCGCGGCGGCGCGTTCGAATTCGAGGTCCTCCGAGGCCTGCTGCATCTCGTGGGCGAGCTGTTCCTTCACCGCCCGGCTCTTGCCCGAGAGGAAGTCGCGCGCCTCGCGCACATAGTCGGCATAGTCGGCGGTGGAGACCTCGCCGGTGCAGGGTCCCGCGCAGCGCTTGATCTGGAACAGCAGGCAGGGCCGGGTACGCGCCTCGTAGAAGCTGTCGGAGCAGGAGCGCACCAGAAACGCCTTCTGCAGCGCGTTGATGGTGCGGTTCACCGCCCAGACCGAGGCGAAGGGGCCGTAATAATCGCCCGGCCGGTTGCGCGCGCCGCGATGCTTGGTGATCTGCGGGGCGGCGTGGTCGCGGGTGATCAGAATGTAAGGGAACGACTTGTCGTCGCGCAGCAGCACGTTGAAGCGCGGGCGCAGCTGCTTGATGAGGTTGGCTTCCAGCAGCAGCGCTTCGGTCTCGGTCTGGGTCGAGACGAATTCCATCCGCACCGTTGCCGCCACCATGCGCATGATGCGCGCGGTGAGCCCGGTCGGGCGGGTATAGGCGATGATGCGCTTGCGGATGCTCTTGGCCTTGCCGACATAGAGCACCGCGTCGTCCGCGCCGATCATGCGGTAGACGCCGGCGCCGGTCGGGGCGTGCTTCACCGCCGCGAGAATGGCGGCGCGGCCGAGCTTGAGCGTGCCGGCGCTGGGCTCGGCCTCCTCAAACAGCGGATCGGCGACCAGAAGCGCCTCGTCCTCGGTCTCCGCCAGCTCGGCGTCGTCCGGGTCGAATTCGGGTGCGTCAGGTGTCGGGCGGGCGATCATCGGGTCTCAAGATAGGGATTCGCCGGCAAAGTCGACAGGGGGCCGGCGAGTTGGGGCGCAGCAGCGGGTGAACGCGGCGCGTTGGGGCCGGCCCTATTGGACCACCTTGGCCCGCATCACCAGCTTCTCGCCGCGGATCTCGAAGCTGTCGAGCCGCGACAGGAAGGTCATGCCGAGCAGGCTGTGCTTGAGGGTGCCGGGGCTGGCGATGAGCGCGGGCACCTGCCGCTCGTCGATGTCGCCGGCGATCGCCACCCGGTCGAGCACCACCGCCGCCGCACGGCCGCGCCCGTTGGCGGTGTCGATCGGGATGTCATAGCGCAGGAACTCGATGGGCAGGCCGACCGCTACCGCGTCCTCGGGCGTCAGCACCACGGAGGAGGCGCCGGTATCGACGAGCATGGGGATGCGGGTGCCGTTGATCTCGACGCGCACGTTAAAATCGCCGTCACGGGCGCGGGCGACCTCGACTGCCGGTCCGGAATCGCGGGCGAGCGGCACGGCATAGCCCGGCGCGAGTTCCGCCAGCACGCGATAGGCGGCTGCGTGCAGCTCGTAGCGATAGGTGTAACCGGTGGCGATGACAGCGAAGATCGCCATCCAGATCAGCGCCGCGCCGATCATTTCACCGATCCGGCCGGTGAACAGCGCCACCGCGCCGGCGCCGACCACCAGCAGGATGGCGCCGTAGAACACGAGATGGGCCAGCTCCGAGGCGCTGAGGCCGGCAAGCCCGCCCGCCTCATGCGCCCACATGATCAGCCCGACCCCGGTGCCGAGGCCGAGAATGACCACCCAGAGGAAACGATCGGCATTCATCGCGCCGTCTCCGGCCGTGCCGCATCGAGGCGGGCCGGCAGCTCGGCCATGATGGCGCGGCGGCGCGGCTCGTCGAGCGTCGCCCACGCGCCGATCTCCTCGGTGGTGCGGCCGCAGCCGAGGCAGAGTCGCCCGGCGCGATCCAGCGTGCACACGGCGATGCAGGGGGTGGAAATGGTCATCGGCATGGTGGACGGATCATCGGCCATAATGATTAGGGCATTGCTTACGCGGCGGGGCCGGGTCCGAATTTTCGCCACGCGCGAGATCAGCGCGCGAGGATAAGCACGCCGAGCAGGAAGGCAATCTCGGCCAGCACCGCCGCCGCACCGGCAATATCTCCGGTCTGTCCGCCGAATTGGGCGCTTGCAAGGCGGCCGAACGCCATGAGCACCAGCGCGGCGAGCACGAGCCCGGCCAGCAGGGCCATCAGCCCGAAGCCGGGAATGACGAACAGCGCGGCAAGCACGAGGCCGGCGAGGGCGGCCTCGCGAATTCCGGGGGGGCCAGGCGTGCCGGCGGTGAAGGCGAGCCCGTCGTCGCGGGCCGCTGGCAGAGCGTGCAATATCCACAGCCCGGCGAGGCGCGCGAGGCCCTGCGCCGCCACCAGCGCGCCGGCCGCGGCCATCACGCCGAGCTCCGCCAGCGCCTCCAGCGCGCCGATGCGCAGGGCGAAGCCGAGAATGAGGGCAACCGCGCCGAACGTGCCGATCCGGCTGTCACGCATGATCTCCAGCCGCCGCGCGCGGTTCATCGCGCCCAGCGCGTCGGCGGTGTCGGCGAGGCCGTCCTCATGAAACGCGCCGGTGATCGCGGCCAGCACGGCGAAGGCGAGGGTGGCGGCGAGGAAGCCGCCGAGACTCACAAGATGCGCCACCAGCAGAGCGAGCGCGCCGGCAAGGCCGATCAACGCCCCGGCGACCGGCAGCGCGGGCCCGAGCTTCGCCATGTCCGGCGCCTCATTCTCAGGCTCGAACGACAGGCGCGGCACCGGCAGCCGCGACAGGAAGCGCAGCGCGGCGGGCACATGGCGCAGGAACTCGGTGGCCATGGAAACGGGCATGGCGTCAGCGTTCCAGCACGAGGTCGGCAAGCGGGAGGCGCCGTTCCCAGCCGGCGCGCTCCAGCTCCGGCACATCCGAGGGCTCACGCGGATAGCCTATGCACAGATAGGCGATGAACCGCCAGTGTGCCGGTACATCCAGCGTCGCGGACATGGCGTCGGGATCGAGGATCGACACCCAGCCGAGGCCGAGCCCGCGCGCGCTGGCCTCCAGCCACAGCGTGTGGATCGCGAGCACGGCGGAATAGGCCAGCGTCTCCGGCATGGTGGCGCGCCCCAGTCCGCCGCCGGTGGCGGGATCGGGATCAATGAACACGGCGATCTGTTCCGGCGCCTCCTGCAGGCCGGAGAGCTTCAGCCGGGCATAAAGCCCCGCGCGCTCGGCGGGCTGGAGAGCCAAGGCGTCGGCATTGCAGCGGCGGAACAGCGCGCGCACCGCCTCGCGGCGCGGCTCATGGCGCACCCGCACCAGGCGCCAGGGCTGGCTCAGGCCCACGCTCGGCGCGCGGCAGGCGGTCGCCAGCAACTCGTCGATCACGCTCGCTGGCAGGGGCCGGGTGTGAAAATGGCGCACGTCGCGGCGCCAGGCGAACAGCTGCGCCAGTTCGCCGGTGAAGCGCTCATCGAAGATCGGCGGCGTGCTCATGCGGTCTCCGCGGGTGTCGGAGGCGGGAATATGGGTTGCTCTCGCCCCGAGGAGGGTCTACCCCGCGCCATCGCCCGATGCACCCTCCAGATGCATCTCAAGGGAGCTCTTCATGCCGCGCGCCGTCACCGGACTGCCCTTCGACGACATCCGCAACCTCGCCGCTTCGCTGCCGCACGCCGACGAGGCGGCGCGGCAGGGCGCGCTCGACCGTCAGGCGCAGCTGGTGAAGCCACCGGGCGCGCTCGGCCGGCTGGAGGAAATCGCGGTGCACATCGCCGCGTGGCAGGGGCGCCCCATTCCGAAGGTCGACCGGCCGACCGTCGCGGTGTTCGCCTCAACCCATGGCGTCGCCAGCCGGGGCGTCTCGCCCTATCCGCCGGAGGTGACCAAGCAGATGGTCGCGACCTTCACCGACGGGAAGGCGGCGGTGAACCAGATTTGCGGGGCGTTCGGCGCGGGGCTGCGCGTGTTTGACCTCGCGCTCGACCTGCCGACGCCGGACATCGTGGAGGCCGACGCCTTCACCGAGGCGGAATGCGCGGCGACCATGGCGTTCGGCATGGAAGCGCTGGCCGGCGAGCCGGACCTGCTGTGCCTCGGCGAGATGGGCATCGGCAACACCACCGTCGCGGCCGCGATCTTCCACGCGCTCTATGGCGGAGAGGCCGAGGAATGGGTCGGCCCCGGCACGGGCGCCTCCGGCGAGGTTTTGGAGCGCAAGATCGAAGCGGTGCGCGCGGCGGTGGAGCGCGCGCGCGGTCATCTCGACGACCCGCTGGAAATCCTGCGCAAGCTCGGCGGGCGCGAAATCGCGGCCATGGCCGGGGCGATCCTCGCCGCGCGGCTCCAGCACGTGCCGGTCGTGCTCGACGGCTATGTCGTCACCGCCGCCGCCGCGCTGCTGCACCGGCTGAACCCGGCCGCGCTCGACCATTGCCTTGCCGGCCATGTCTCCGCCGAGCCCGCCCATGCGCGGGTGCTCCAGAAGCTCGGCCTGCGCCCCATTCTCGATCTCGGCATGCGGCTCGGCGAAGGCTCGGGCGCGGCGCTGGCGATCGGCGTGGTGAAGGCGGCGGTGGCCTGCCATTCCGGCATGGCGACCTTCGCGGAAGCCGGCGTGGCGGACGCCTGAGGCGTTGAGCGCCCCCCGGCGCCGCTCCCGGCGCGGCTGGCGGCCGGACACCTGGAAATCGGTGCTGGTCGCGCTGATCCTGATCGTGGTCGCGCTCGCAGTCGAGCGTTTTCTCCCGGCGATCACCGGCAGTGTGCGCGTCGCCGACGGCGACAGCCTGGAGGTCGGCGGGGAGCGCATCAGGCTGGAAGGCCTGGATGCGCCGGAGCTTCACCAGTCCTGCGGCGCGCCCGGCAGGGAATGGCCATGCGGGCGGCGAGCGCGTGAGGCGCTTCAGAAATTGGTCGATGCCGGCGAGGTGAGCTGCCGCCCGGTGGACGAGGACCGCTACGGCCGCGCGGTGGCGATCTGCGAGGCGGGCGGGCGCGATCTCGGCCGGGCCATGGTGGCGCAGGGGCTCGCCATCTCGCTCGGCGCCTACGGCGCGGAAGAGCGCGAGGCACGCGCCAGCCAGCGTGGCATCTGGGCCGGGCCGTTCGAGCGGCCGGCGGACTGGCGCGCGCGGAACATGTGAGGGGATGACAGCGGGCGGCGTCATCCTCATCTATGGCGCATGAATGCAGCCCCGCCGTCCCCTCTCGACACCCTGCTCGCCGAGATTCGCGCTTGCCGGTTCTGCGTGGAGAGCCCGCGTGGGCGACCGCTGCCGCATGAGCCGCGCCCGGTGCTCAGCGTCTCCGCGCGGGCGCCGATTCTCGTCGCCGGGCAGGCGCCGGGCACGCGGGTGCATGCGTCGGGGCAATCCTTCAACGACCCATCCGGCGACCGGCTGCGGGCGTGGATGGGGATCGACCGCGCGACCTTTTACGATCCCGCCATCATCTCCATCGCCGCCATGGGCTTCTGCTTTCCCGGACAGGACGCCAAGGGCGGCGACCTGCCGCCGCGGCGGGAATGCGCGGCGCGCTGGCACGACCGTCTGTTCGCGGCGCGCCCGCCCTTCGAGCTGGTACTGGCGATCGGGGCGGCCTCGCAGGCCTATCACCTGCGCCGGCTCGGGTTGGAGCGCTTCGCGGCCGGCGGGCTGACGGAGCGCGTGGAGCGCTGGCGCGAGATCTGGCAGGCGCGGCAGGGGCCGCGCGTTCTGGTGCTGCCGCATCCCTCCTGGCGCAATACCGGCTGGCTGAAGCGTCACCCGTGGTTCGATGCCGAGCTGGTGCCGGTGCTGCGGGCGGAGGTCGCCCGACTGCTCAGAGCCGTTTCCGATCAGGCTGAATCGCCTGATCGATAAGAAAGTGCTCTCGATTCAATAAGCTGGAGCATTTTCTCCTTGCGAAAGTCGATCAACTTTCGCGGAAAATGCTCTAGCGCGACAGCAGCAGATGCCGGTTGAGCCGGCGCTCCAGCACATCCCACACCCGGCGGATGGTTTCCACCATGAGGAGGTAAAGCACCGCCGCCCAGAGATAGACCTCCATGTCGTAGGAGCGCGAGAAGGCGAGGCGGGTCACGCCCATCAGGTCGTAGACCGTAATGACGGAGGCAATGGAGGACGCCTTCACCATCAGCACCAGCTCATTGCCGAGCGGGCGCAGGCCGACGGCGAAGGCCTGCGGCAGGATCACCTTGATGTAGGTCTGGAACCCGTTGAGACCCAGCGCCTTGGCGCCCTCGGTCTGGCCGACCGGCAGGCTCTGGATGCCGCCGCGCAGGATTTCCGACTGGTAGGCGGCGGTGTTCAGCGTGAAGGTCAGCACCGCGCAGTTGAATGCGTCGCGGAAGAACCACCACAGGCCGATATCGGTGAGCTGTTCGCGAAACTGGCCGGCGCCGTAATAGACCAGGAAGGTCTGCGCCAGCAGCGGCGTGCCGCGGAAGAAATAGGAATAGGCGAAGGCGAGGCGGGAGGTGAATTTGCCGCCCTCCACCCGCGCAATGGCGAGCGGCAGCGCCAGCAGGAAGCCGAAGAACACCGAGACTCCGACCAGCTCCAGCGTCACCCAGATGCCGCCGAGGAAGCGCTCGCCATAGCGCGCCATCAGGTCGGCGTTGAGGCCGAGCAGCCCCATCAGCGCGAGGAAGCCGGCGCCGAGCGTGGAGAGCAAGGTGTCCATCATGCCTTGCCCCCGATCCGCTTCAGGCCGCGATTGGCGCGCGCCTCGGCATAGCTGAAACCCACGCTCGAAAGGATCGAGAACAGCAGATAGATGGTGCAGGCGACCAGGTAGAAGAAGAAGGGCTGCTTGGTTACGCCGACCGCGATCGAGGTCTGGCGCATCAGGTCGTTGATGGCGATCACCGACACCAGCGAGGTGTCCTTCAGCAGCACCATCCAGTTGTTCGACAGGCCGGGCAGGGCGACGCGCCAGAGCTGGGGCAGCACCACCAGCCGGAACGCCTTCCACTTCGACAGGCCGAGCGCGCTCGCGGCTTCCTTTTGCCCGCGCGAGACCGAGCGCATGGCGGCGAGGAATACCTCACTGGAGAAGGCGCCGAGCACCAGGCTGAGCGCGATCACGCCGGCGAGGAACTGGTTCACCTCGATGGTTGCGCCCTCGACGAGATAGCCGGCGATGCGGGTGAACAGGATCTGCCCGCCATAATAGACGATGAACAGCGTGAGCAGCTCGGGCAGGCCGCGGAACACGGTGGTGAACAGGTTGCCGGCGCTGCGGGCGAACCAGGAGCCGGAATCCTTGGCGAGCGCGACGGCGAGCCCGATGGCGAAGCCGACCGGCAGGGTGGCGATCGCCAGTTCCAGCGTCAGCAGCGCGCCCTGCGCGATTTCATCGCCCCACCCGTTCGGGCCGAACGACAGGAGCTCAAAGAGGTTGAGCATGTGGACCAATGCGCTCCGCTGCCGCGCCGCCGTTGCGACGCCGTTTCATGGGACATGGGGGCGCCGTTCCGGGAGCCTCGACCGGAACGGCGTCCTTGGGGGAGCGCGTCAGTAGACGCTGAAGGGGAAGTACTTTTCGTTGATCTTCTTGTAGGTGCCGTCGGCGAGAATTTCGTCGATCGCCTTGTTGAACATGGCGACGAGTTCCGGGTCGTCCTTGCGGATGCCGACACCCACGCCCTCGCCGAAATATTTCGGGTCCTTGTACTCGCTGCCGACGAACTTGCAGCACTCGCCTTCCTTGGTGGCCATCCATTCCAGCAGCACCACCTTGTCGGCGAGCACGGCGTCGAGGCGGCCATTGGCGAGGTCGAGATTGGCCTCGTCCTGCTTGCCGTAGAGCTTCACTTCGGCGCCGGCCTTGGCGTAGACGTCCTCCAGATAGTTGGAGTGGATGGTCGAGCCCTGCGCGCCGAGCACCTTGCCCTTCAACGCCGCTGGCGAGGTGTCGGTGATCTTGGTGTCCTTCGGGGCCACGAAGCTGGCCGGGGTGTTGTAGTACTTCTTGGAGAACGCGATCTGCTTCTTGCGTTCCTCGGTGATCGACATCGAGGCGACGATGGCGTCGTACTTGCCGGCCAGCAGTGCGGGAATGATGCCGTCCCAGTCCTGGGCGGTGAAGGTGCAGGTGACCTTCATCTTCTCGCAGAGCGCCTTGGCGATATCGATGTCGAAGCCCTTGATCTCGTTGTTCTCGACATAGTTGAAGGGCGGGTAGGCCCCCTCGGTGCCGATGCGCACCGTCTTCCATTCCTTGGCGGACACGCCGGTCGTGGCCGCAGCGACGAGAACGGCCGCTGCAGCGAGGCGGGTGAAGAGGCTCATTCTGTTCCCCTCTGGAGGTTGCTCTGGTGCCGGATTGTTTTTTTGCCGGTGCCGGATGCTGGCACTATTTCGAGGCGGAGCGCAACCGGGGCGTGATGCAATTCTGACCACCCGCTCCATCTGTCCATCTTATGGGCAACGCCAAACCATTTGCTGCGCCGATCGTTCGACAGGGGAGAACGGGTTGACGCTGCGCCGGCTCTGTTGTCTCACAACATCAAGGAATTCCAGATCTGGAGCGCTATCATGGTGACCGCGGAAGAGGTGAAGGCACGGCTGGCGCAGGTGGCTGCGCCCGACGGGCGGCCGGTGACCGAAACCGGCGCGCTGTCCGAAGTCGTCGTGTCAAACGGCAAGGTCTATCTCTCGCTGACGGTGGACGCCGCGCAAGCCAAGGCCTGGGAGCCGGTGCGCGCGGCCGTGGAGCGCGCGGTCCGCGCCACGCCGGGGGTCAGCTCCGCGCTGGTGGCGCTGACCGCCGAGCGTCGGGCGGGAAGCGCCCCGGCGGGAGCTTCCGCCGAGCCGGTGCGGGTCTCGGGTCAGGGTGGTTCGCACCCCGGCCATTCGCATGCGGAGCATTCCCACGCCGGTCATTCGCACGCCGCGCCGGCCGATCCGCAGAAGGAATCGCCCGGCCTGCCCGGCGTCGGCGCGATCATCGCGGTGGCGTCCGGAAAGGGTGGCGTCGGCAAGTCGACGCTGGCGGCCAATCTCGCGCTCGGCCTGTCCGCGCTCGGCCTCAAGGTCGGCCTGCTCGACGCCGACATCTACGGCCCCTCCGTGCCGCGCCTCATGGGCCTGAAGGGCCGCCCCGAGGTGCAGGGCCGCATCATGCAGCCGCTCGCCTCCTGGGGCCTCAAGGTGATGTCGATCGGCTTCCTCGTCGAGGAGGAGACGCCGATGATCTGGCGCGGCCCGATGGTGATGAGCGCCATCAGCCAGATGCTCAAGGAAGTGAACTGGGCGCCGCTCGACATTCTGGTGGTCGACATGCCGCCCGGCACCGGTGATGCGCAGCTCACCATGGCCCAGCAGGTGCCGCTGGCCGGCGCGGTCATCGTCTCCACCCCGCAGGATCTCGCGCTGATCGACGCGCGGCGCGGCATCGCCATGTTCGAGAAGGTGAACGTGCCGGTGCTCGGCGTGGTCGAGAACATGAGCTATTTCCTGTGCCCGCACTGTGGCGAGCGCTCCGACGTGTTCGGCCATGGCGGCGCGCGGCACGAGGCCAAGCGCCTTGGCGTTCCGTTCCTCGGCGAGGTGCCGCTGCACATGACGATCCGCGAGAGCTCGGATGCCGGCCGCCCGGTGGTCGCCGCCAGCCCGGAGAGCCGCGAGGCCGAGATCTACCGCACCATCGCCGCCTCGGTGCGCGACCGGCTGGCCGGCAAGCACGCCAGCGCCCGCCAGGCGCCGCGCATCGTGATGGAGGGGTGAGGCGCCCTCTATGCTGAAGGTGATCGCGCAGGATTTCATCCGGCCGGAATCGGTCGACACCGTCCTGCCGCTCTATCGCGAGCTGGTTGAGAAGACCCGGCAGGAAGAGCGCTGCCTGTCCTATGATCTGTTCATCGACCAGAAGGACCCCGGCCATTTCGTCTTCGTCGAGGAATGGCCGGACCGTGCGGCACTCGATGCCCATTGCGCGAGCGAGCATTTCACCCGGCTGGTGCCGTTGATCAACGCACACCAGCGGGCGGACTGCATCATCACCTTGATGGATGCGTTCCCGTTGCAGGAAAGCGTCTGACCGCGCGCAGAGCCACCTCTGGCCGATAAGCGTACTGCCGATTGCCGTGTCCTGCGCGAGCCGGCGACGGGGATGTCGGGGGTGACGTTGGGTAAGATATTTGAGCGTGCGTTTAGCCGCGCGGTCGTCCGCACGGTCTCGTGTTTGCCCTCGACAAAAGGCGCAGGTCAACGCCGTTGCGCCCCGCGATGGCCTAGCGTAACTGTTTTGCCAACAAGCATTTCGTGCGTGGAGGCGGTCGCCGCCAACCGCGCCGATGAGGAACCCCCCGAAGGAGAACACCCTGATGAAGCGTCGTCAGTTTCTTGCCGCCGCCGGCACCGGCGTCGCGGCCACGGCTGTTGCTGCCCCGGCCATCGCCCAGTCCGCCCCCGAGATCAAGTGGCGCCTCGCCTCCAGCTTCCCGAAGTCGCTGGATACGATCTATGGCGGCGCGGAAGTCATGTCGAAGATGGTCTCCGAGCTGACCGACGGCAAGTTCCAGATCCAGGTCTTCGCGGCCGGCGAAATCGTGCCCGGCCTGCAGGTGCTCGACGCCGTGCAGAACAACACGGTCGAGATGTGCCACACCGTCTCGTACTATTTCGTCGGTAAGGACCCGACCTTCGCAATCGCCGCTTCTGTTCCGTTCGGGCTCAATGCCCGCATGCAGAACGCCTGGCTCTACCAGAACGGCGGCAATGAGCTGTTCAACGAATTCTACAAGAAATACAACGTCTACGGCATGCCCTGCGGCAATACCGGCGCGCAGATGGGCGGCTGGTTCGCCAAGGAAATCAAGAACGTCGCCGACATGAACGGCCTGAAGATGCGCATCGGCGGCATCGCCGGGCAGGTCATGGCCAAGCTCGGCGTGGTGCCGCAGCAGATCGCCGGCGGCGACATCTACCCCGCGCTGGAGAAGGGCACGATCGATGGCGCCGAGTGGATCGGCCCCTATGACGACGAAAAGCTCGGCTTCTACAAGGTCGCCAAGTTCTACTACTACCCCGGCTGGTGGGAAGGTGGCCCGACCATCCACGCCTTCGCCAACCTTGAAAAGTTCAACTCCCTGCCCAAGACCTACCAGCAGGCGCTGATCGCGGCGAGCACTTATGCCAACACCATCATGCAGGGTCGCTACGACGTGCAGAACCCGCCGGCGATCAAGCGCCTGGTGGCGAATGGCACGCAGCTTCGCCCCTATCCCACCGAGGTT
Source organism: Ancylobacter sp. G4_0304 (assembly GCF_047501495.1). NCBI lineage: Bacteria > Pseudomonadati > Pseudomonadota > Alphaproteobacteria > Hyphomicrobiales > Xanthobacteraceae > Ancylobacter > Ancylobacter sp. G4_0304. The sequence continues at coordinate 115,985 of NZ_JAZDRM010000006.1, forward strand.
ATGGAAGCCTGCCTGAAGGCGACCAACGAGCTGTGGGCGGAAATCTCGGCCAAGAACCCGGATTTCAAGAAGGCGATCGACACCATGCAGGCGTTCCGTAACGAGGAATATCTGTGGTGGCAGGTGGCTGAGTACACCTTCGACAGCTTCCAGATCCGCACCCGCCCGCGCGGCTGATCACGGGATCGTTTCCTCCCCACAGGCGCGCCGGCCGTGCTATAGGCCCGCGCGTTGCGGCTCGTCCGTGAGCCCGCTCGACACATGGCCCGGCCGCTCACCCGGCCGGGCCATCGTCCTTCCGAAGGAGGGACGACGCCAAGGAGTAGCCTGATGAAGCGCCGCGATCTTCTTCGCTCCGCCGCCCTTGCCGCCCCGGCGGCCGCGCTCGCCGCCCCCGCCATCGCCCAGTCCGCTCCCGAGGTGCGCTGGCGGCTCACCTCCAGCGTGCCGAAAGTGCTGGACACCATTTTCGGTGCCAATGAGTTGGTGTCGAAATATGTGAGCGAAGCGACCGACGGGCGGTTCGTCATCCAGAATTTCGCGGCCGGCGAAATCGTCCCCGGCCTTCAGGCGCTGGACGCGGTGCAGAACGGCACGGTCGAGCTGGCCCAGACCCCGCTCTATTATTACGTCGGCAAGGACCCGACCTTCGCCTGCTTCACCACCATGCCGTTCGGCTTGAACGCGCGCATGCAGAACGCCTGGTACTACCATGGCGGCGGCCGCGAGCTGCAGGACGCCTTCCTAAAGAAGTACAATCTCGTCGGCTTCCTCGGCGGCAATACCGGCACCCAGATGGGCGGCTGGTTCCGCCGCGAGGTGAAGACGCTCGACGACTTCAAGGGCCTGAAATTCCGCATCGGCGGCATTGCCGGGCAGGTGGTGGCCAAGCTCGGCGTGGTGCCGCAGCAGATCGCGCCGGGCGACATTTATGCCGCGCTGGAGAAGGGCACGATCGACGCCTGCGAATGGGTCGGGCCCTATGACGACGAGAAGCTCGGATTCGTGAAGGTCGCGCCCTATTACTACTATCCCGGCTGGTGGGACGGCGGGCCGACGATGAACGTCGTGGTGAACCGCGCCAAGTGGAACGCGCTGCCCAAGCCCTATCAGGCGATCTTCGAGGCGGCGGTTGCCTATGCCAATGCCGACATGCTGGCGAAGTACGACGCGCGCAACCCGGCGGCGCTGCGCCGGCTGGTGGGGCAGGGCGCGCAGCTTCGCCCGTTCCCGCAGAGCTTCCTCGACGCCTCCTACACGGCGACCACCGAGCTCTATGCCGAGCTTTCCGCCAAGAATCCCGAGTTCAAGAAGGTGCTGGACTCGCTTCTCGCCTTCCGCAACGAGGGCTATCTGTGGTGGCAGGTCGGCGAATACCCCTATGACGGCTACATGATCCGCGCCCGTTCGCGCGGTTGAGCCGATCGGCTCGACGACCAAGAAGGAAAAACGCCATGTCGACACCGACCTCGCGGCGCCATCTGCTGAAGGGCGCTGGCCTTGCCGCCGCCGCCACCACGCTCGCCGCCCCCGCCATCGCCCAGTCCGCGCCCAAGGTACGCTGGCGGCTGACCTCCAGCTACCCGAAGTCGCTGGACACCATCTATGGCTCGGCGGTGCTGCTGGCGAAATATGTCGGCGAGGCGACGGACGGCCAGTTCCGGATCGACGTGTTCGCGCCCGGCGAACTGGTGCCGGGCCTCCAGGCGTTCGACGCGGTGCAGAACGGCACGGTCGAGGTCGCCCAGACCGCGCTGTATTACTACATCGGCAAGAACCCGGCCTTCGCGCCTTTCACGACGCTGCCGTTCGGACTCAACGCGCGCATGCAGACGTCGTGGCTCTATCACGGCGGCGGGCTGGAGCTGCAGAACGCCTTCCTCGCCAAGTACAACGTCATCGGCTTCGCCGGCGGCAATACCGGCGCGCAGATGGGTGGCTGGTTCCGCAAGGAGATCAAGACGGTCGCCGACATCAAGGGCCTGAAGATGCGCATTCCCGGCATTGCCGGACAGGTGCTCTCGCGGCTCGGCCTCGTGCCGCAGAACCTTGCCGGCGGAGACATCTACCCGGCGCTGGAGAAGGGCACGATCGACGCCGCCGAGTTCGTCGGGCCGGTGGACGACGAGAAGCTCGGCTTCGTGCGGGTGGCGCCCTATTACTATTATCCCGGCTGGTGGGAAGGTGGCCCGACCATCCATTTCATCGCCGGCAACAAGGCGTGGGACGCGCTGCCCAAGCCCTACAAGGCGGCGTTCGAGGCGGCGTCCGCCTATGCCAATGCCGACATGCTGGCGAAGTACGACGCCGGCAACCCGGCGGCGCTGCGCCGGCTGGTGGCGCAGGGCGCGCAGCTTCGTCCGTTCCCGACGGAGGTGATGGACGCCGCCTATAAGGAGAACACCGCGCTGATGGCCGAGATTTCCGCGCAGAACGCGGACTTCAAGACGATCTACGACTCCATGCTGAACTTCCGCAACGAGTCGTATCTTTGGTGGCAGGTCGGCGAATATCCCTATGACGGCTATATGATCCGCGCCCGCTCGCGGACCTGAGGGCTTCCAACGGCGAGGCGGTTCAGACCGCCTCGCGCTCGGCCGCCGCCGTGGTGGCAAGCGCGGCCTTGTGGCTCGCGCGGTGATTATGCATCGTGTACAGCCCCGCCGCCACGATCATCGCCATGCCGGCGATCGAGACCAGATCCGGCGGGTTCTGGAAGATGATCGCGCTCAGCGCCACCGAGCACACCACCGTGGCGTAGCGGAACGGGGTGATCAGCGCCGGATCGGTGCCGCGGAAGGCGCCGATGGTGAACATGTGGCCCAGCACCAGCGTCACGCTGCCCACCGCTAGCAGCATCAGCACAGGACCATCGAGCGGCTGCCATTCCTGGATCGCGCTGCCGCCAAAGCCGAGCATCATGCCGACCATCGCGGTCACCAGCGTCACCACCAACGTCGGGATATGCGCGCCGATACGGCCGGTGATGAAATCGCGGAACGCGATCAGGAAGGCGCAGAGGAAGGGCAGCGAGGCCATCGGGTCGAAGCCGTGCGCGCCGGGCTTGACGATCAGCGCCACGCCGAGAAAGCCGGTGATGACCGCCAGCCAGCGCTGCCAGCTCAGCTTGGTGCCAAACAGCAGCACCGCCAGCGCCATGGTCACCAGAGGCGCGACCTGGATGATCGCCGCCGCGTCGCCGATCGAGATGACCGAAATGGCAGTGATGAACAGCACCGCGCTCACCGCCTCGATCACCGCGCGCAGCATCACGAGGCGGTCGAAGGCATGCCGCAGCCCCGGCAGTTCGCCGCGCATGGCCAGCAGCGCCAGCAGCACCACGCCAGCCATCGCCCCGCGCACGGCCAGCACCTGCGAGGAGGGGATCGCGGTCAGGGCGAGCTTGGAGAGCGCGTCATTGCCGGCGAAAAAGCAGGAACCCGCGATCATCAGCAGGATGCCGCGGGTATTGGCTGAATGGTTATGCATGGATCACGCTTCGGCGGGAGACGGCGTTCCTTAGCCGTGAATCACGGCCAGATCAGGACAGGTTAAACGCTTTACAGTGTTTTTGCCGGACGTGCTCAGCATTCCTCGCAGACCGGCTCTGCGAGCGGCGCGCCCTCGCGCTTCTCCAGAGCCTGCGAGGCGACGCACAGGCCGAGCGCGCCGACCGCCAGCGCCGCGCCAACCCAGGGCAGTTCGGCATAGCCGACGCCGAGCGTGATCGCCGCTCCGCCGATCCATGCCCCGCCGGCATTGCCGAGGTTGAACGCGCCCTGATTGAGCGTGGAAGCAAGGTTCGGCGCGCCGACCGCGCTGTCCACCACCCGCATCTGGATCGGCGGCACCACGGCGAAGACCAGGATGCCCCAGACGAAAACCGTGGCGACGGCCGCGACCGCGAACGGCACGGCGAAGACCAGCACCACGAGGACGGCGGCCAGCCCGACGAAGATGCCCATCAGCGACGGCATCAGCCGCCAGTCCGCGAGCTTGCCGCCGACGATGTTGCCGATGGTGATGCCGATGCCGAACAGCACCAGCACCCAGGTCACGGTGTGCGGGCTCATGCCGGTCACGTCACGCAGCAGCGGCGCGATATAGGTGAAGACCGTGAACAGGCTGGCCGAGGCGAGGATGCTCATGCCCATGGCCAGCAGCACCTGCGGGCGCTTCAGTACCGCGAATTCCGAAACGATGTTGCCGCTGGAATGGGGAATATTGCGCGGCACCCACAGCGCGATGGCGGTGACTGCCGCGATGCCAATGATCACCACCGCCCAGAAGGTGGAGCGCCAGCCCATGGCCTGCCCGAGCGCCGTTCCGGCGGGAACGCCCAGCACATTGGCGAGCGTTAGCCCGGCGAACATGAGTGCGATGGCACTGGCGCGCTGGTTCGGCGGCACGAGGTTGGAGGCGACCACCGCGCCGATGCCGAAGAACGCGCCATGGCAGAACGCAGTCACCACCCGCGCGCCCATCAGCATCCAGTAGTCCGGCGACACCGCGCACAGGAAATTGCCGAGCACGAACATGCTGGAAAGCCCGATCAGCGTGGCCTTGCGCGGCAGCGAATTGGTGATGATGGCGACGATTGGCGCCCCGATCACCACGCCCATGGCATAGCCCGTCACGAGCAGCCCGGCCGCGGGAATGCTGACGCCGAGATCGGCCGCCACCTCTGGCAGCAGGCCCATGATCACGAACTCGGTGGTGCCGATGCCGAAGGAGGCCATGGCGAGGGCAAGGAGCGGCATTCTCATGGACGAGGCTTTCACGCACGGCGCGTCGGGACCTGACGGGCGCGACGCAGCTATAGGGAGTTCTACGGATTTAACGCCCGATGCTGCGCCGCAGCAAGGGGCCGGGGCGCAGTTCTGCCATGTGCGGATGGCGATGAGATGTCCGCGTGCGCCGCCGCCTCAGCCGCCGGTGACGCTCATGTGCCGGCGCAGCGCCGGCGGGCGGCCGGGGCGGTCGATCACGAAATCATGCCCCTTGGGCTTGCGGAAGATGGCATCGTCGAGCGCGGCGTGGAGCTTCTCGTCGCTCTCCGAGGCGCGCAGCGGCGCGCGCAAATCCGCCGCGTCGTCCTGGCCGAGGCACATATAGAGCGTGCCCGTGCAGGTGACGCGCACCCGGTTGCAGCCTTCGCAGAAATTATGGGTGAGCGGGGTAATGAAACCGAGCCGCCCGCCGGTCTCGGGAATCGAGACATAGCGCGCCGGGCCGCCGGTGCGGTAGGGGATGTCCTCCAGCGTCCAGCGCTCGGCGAGCTGCGCGCGCACGCGGCTGAGCGGGAGGTACTGGTCGATGCGCTCGGCCCCGGTCTCGCCCAGCGGCATGACCTCGATCAGCGAGACATCCATGCCGCGGCCATGCGCCCATTCGATCAGCGAGGGGATTTCAAGCTCGTTCTCGCCGGCCAGCGCCACCGCGTTCAGCTTCACCTGCAGGCCCGCACGTTGCGCGGCGTCGATGCCGGCGAGCACCTTGGAGAGGTCGCCCCAGCGGGTGAGCGCCCGGAATCGTTCGGGGTCAAGCGTGTCGAGCGAGACGTTGATGCGCTTGACCCCACACGCCGCCAGATCGTCCGCGAAGCGGGCAAGCTGCGAACCGTTGGTGGTGAGGGTCAGTTCTTCCAGCGCGCCGGAGTCGAGATGGCGGCCGAGCGAGCGGAACAGCGTCATCACATCGCGCCGCACCAGCGGCTCGCCGCCGGTGAGCCGGAGTTTCTTCACGCCGCGCGCCACGAAGGCCGAGCACAGCCGGTCGAGTTCTTCCAGCGTCAGCAGTTCGGGCTTCGGCAGGAACGTCATGTGTTCTGCCATGCAGTAGACGCAGCGGAAGTCGCAGCGGTCGGTCACCGAGACGCGCAGATAGGTGACGGCGCGGCCGAACGTATCGACCAGCGGCGCACGCGCGGGCTCCCGAAGTATCCTGTCGATCATCGCCTCGCGCTGGTCGCTCACGCTCAACTCCCTGGCATCGCATTGGCGCGCCTGTCTTATCTAAGGGGTGACCGTGGGACTGCCAAGCCGGCGAACCCTATCGGGCGATAGCGGAAACCGTTCAAATTTCCGTTTTGCCCGGCCATCTTGGCGGATCCGCGCCGTGGGCTTATGTGGGGGGCACATGTGAGGGAAACGCCCGTGACCGACGCCTGGCCTACCGAAATCCGTGTCCATAAGGACCGCCGCGGCATCACCATCGCCTTCGACGACGGCGCCAGTTACACGCTGTCGGCGGAATATCTGAGGGTCGAGAGCCCTTCGGCCGAGGTGCAGGGCCATTCGCCCGCCGACCGCCAGACCGTGCCCGGCAAGCGCGAGGTGCGCATCCAGGAAGTGATCCCGGTCGGGCATTATGCCGTGCGGCTGATCTTCGACGATAGCCATTCCACCGGCATCTACACCTGGGACACATTCCGCACGCTGGGCGACGAGTATGAGGAGCGCTGGAAGCGCTACCTTCAGGAGCTCGCGGCGAAGAACCAGTCGCGCGACCCGGCCGGAGCGCAGCGCCGGCATTGAGCCGGCGCCGCCTGCGCGGGGTCAGTTCAGCACATAGACCCGGGTGCCGACCGCGACGCGGTTGTACAGGTCGGACACGTCGTCATTGGTCATGCGGAAGCAGCCCGAGGACACAGCCTGGCCAATGGTCTCCGGCTCGTTGGAGCCGTGGATGCGGTAGAGCGTCGAGCCCAGATACATGGCGCGCGCGCCGAGCGGGTTGTCGATGCCGCCTGGCATATAGCGCGGCAGGTCCGGGCGGCGCTTCAGCATCTGCGGCGGCGGCGTCCAGCCCGGCCACTCGGCCTTGCGGGTAATGGTCTTGGTACCGGACCAGCGGAAGCCGTCGCGGCCGACGCCGATGCCGTATTTCAGCGCGGTGCCGCCGGGCTGGACGAGATAGAGCCGCCGCTCGGCGGTGTTGATCACGATCGTGCCGGGCGCGTATTTGCCGTCATAGCGCACAGTCTGGCGCGGGATCGGCGAGGAGCCGCGATAGCCGGACTTGGGCCCGACGCCGAAATCGGACGGCATCGGGAAGATGCCCAGGAACCGGCTCTGGCCGGGTTCATAGGCCATGGCGGGTGCCATGGCGCTCAACATTAGTAGCGCGGCGGCCCCCGCCGCCAGTTTCATCAGTCGCATCGCCAGCCTCATACGGAACGAACCTGCCCCTGCCGACCCGGCGCCGGGCAGACAAGCTTAGCTTGAGAGCCGGGCGTCGTCGAAGGGCGCAGGTGGCAAGTATGCGGCGAATGTACGAAAGAACTCTTCATCTTGTCGCGAGGTGGCGCCGTCGCGGACGCGCTATGGCGCGGAAGACACAGGCGTCGCCGACGCGCCCACCGCCACGCCGGCATCCGCAAAGATGCGCCGGGCGAGGGGGAAGCCGAAGAAATCGACGCCAGCCTGCGTGAAATGCGAGGCGTCGAACTGCAGCGGTTCGCCATTGGCTGAGAGCGGACAGTCGGTGCCGTGGCAGCCGGTATCGAGCACCGAGAGATAGGTCACGTCCGGGTTTCCGGCGAAATGTGCCTTCAGCGCCGCGTCTTCCTGCGCCACCTCCGGCTTGAGGTCGCGCCCCGCCATGATGTCGGTGTCGCCGCGCGCGATGCGGCGCGCGAGGATTTTCGGCACGGTGCGCCGAAAGAGCGGAACCGGCCCGACCACCACTACCCGGATGCCGGCCTTCGCCAACTCAGCCACGCCCCGGTCGAATTCCGGGAAGATCGCCGAGACCGCACCGATTACCACGATGTCGGGGCGGTTCTTCATCAGCCAGTCCAAGGCGAGCTGGTTCATGCTGGCGCAGAACGGCGAGCCCCCGCCCTGGCCGCCGGCAAACGGCGTACAGGCCGCGCCGGTGACCTGACCCAGCGCATAGCCGTGCTGTTTGGCCACGTCGTCGATGGCGTTGACGAACTGCGCGATATGGCTGTTGCCCCACAGGATGATGTTGGGGCGCTGCGTCGGCAGGCATTCCGGCTTGAGGTCGGTATCGCGCCGGCTGAACACGATGAAGCAGCTGCCCGAGCGAAAGATGTGGTCGGATTTGTAGGTGGCGAACTTGGCGAGCCGCAGCACCTCGCCCTCATAGCGCATCGGCAGGCCGCGCGTGGAGACCGTGACCTGCGCGAACACCGCGAGCAGGGCGGTGGCCGCCGCCGTACCCCCGGCCAGCCGGGCGCGCGTGAACAAGGCCCGGTTGAGGCGGACCGGTTGCTCGACGAAGCGATAGGACAGGTAGCCGAGCAGCGTCGAGGCCAGCACGCCGCCGATCAGGAACCAAGTCGGGTCGAGGTCGTCGAAGCGCTCGGACACCAGCGAGACGATCGGCCAGTGCACCAGATAGAGCGAATAGGAGATCCGTCCGAAGAACAGCATGGGCGGGATGCTGAGCAGGCGCGACGGCAGGCTCGCGCCCTTCTCCCCGCCCCAGATCACCAGCGCCGCCCCGAGGCTCGGCACCAGCGCCAGCAGGCCGGGGAACGGCATGGCGGAGGTGATGAACACCATGCCGCCCAGGATGAGCACGCAGCCGGCGAGCACCGCGCCCGCGCGCAGCGGCGCCGAGGCCGGGAACCGCATGCCGGGCAGGGCGAGGGCGGAGCCGATCAGCATTTCGAAGGCGCGGAACGGCAGCAGGAAATAGGCGGCGGCCGGGTCATGGCGCAGCATCGCCTCGCTCGCCACCAGCGAAGCGAGGAGCAGCGCCACGATCATCGCCGGCACCGCGCCGGGGCGGTAGCGCCGGCAGAGCAGCAGCAGCGCGGGAAGGACGAGATAGAACTGTTCCTCGACGCCGAGGGACCAGTAGTGCAGCAGCGGCATTTCCTGCGCGCCGGGGCCGAAATAGTCCAGCCGCTGGTAGAAGAAGATGTTGCCGGCCGCAAACACCGACCACAGCATCGAGCGGCCGAAGATCAGCAATTCGTGCGGCAGCAGGATCAGCGAGGCGGCGAGCGCGGTAACCGCCGTTACCACCAGGAAGGCGGGCGCGATGCGGCGGATGCGGCGCTCATAAAAGCCGACGATCGAGAACGAGCCGTCAGCCATGTCCCCGAAGATGGAGCGCGAGATCAGGAAGCCGGAAATGACGAAGAACACGTCGACGCCGATGAAGCCGCCCGGCAGCCAGTCCGCCCCGAAATGGAACAGGACCACACCGAGAACCGCGATCGCCCGCAGGCCGTCAATATGGGAGCGATAGGAAAGGGACTGGTGCAAAAAGGCGCCGCTTCTCTGACACGTGACATTCCAGCCATTATCATAGGACCCCCGAGGCGTCACCGCGCGTGCGGCGCCGTCTCAGGGGTGGCTATCCACACGTCTTGCGACGCTGTGGACGGTGGTCTGCGGATTCGGCCGGACGGGTTCCGGGAGGGGCTGGATGATTGCGATCGGATGCCTGGCGCCGCTGATTCTCGGCGTGGCGGGATTGCTCGGCGGCAACTGGCTCGCCGGGAGCCAAGGCGCGGTTTGGGGCGGCCTGGGTGGACTTGTCATTGGCGGAGCGGTGCTCGCCGCCATGGGCTGGCTCGCCCGTCAGCTCAAGACCTGAGCCGAGGGCCGGGCCCCGGCAGTGATGGCCCAGGTGCCGCGTCGCGTCGGTCAGGAGAGCGGGGCCACAGGTCTGCCCTCGATATCCGCATGCACCTCGCGCAGGCGCTGCTTGTCCTCGACGAGCGTCAATGCCGCCTCCGCGCGTTGGCGTGCCATTGATGCCTGCCGAAGGGCGGCAGCGCGAAAATCGGTATCGCCGAGCTGCGCGAGGGCATTGAGGGATTTTTGCAGCCGCAACTGCACCTCGATCAGCGCGGCGCCGTCACGCGCGATCAGCATGAAGGCATCCTCCATCAGATCGTCGGCGGCGAGCGGCGCGACGAAGAGTTGCGGAAATTGCGGCTCCGTCGCCTCCACCGGCTCGGCCCAGAGCGCGAGCAGGCGCGTCGCGCGACCGAGGACATCGATCGCCGTGCCCGGATCGTTCACCGCCGGCGACAGCGCGCGCATCGCGATCTCGCTGAGCACGGCGAGACCGAAGCGAGGGTCCTGATCGAAGCTGCGTTCCGACGCGATGGTGAAGGCGCCGCGAACCTCGTGCATCAGCCCGTCCATATCTGCGTCGCCCTCGTCGGTGGGGGCATCCTTGCGCGGCGATATGCGGGCGAGCGCCGTCGTCGGGTAGGTGAAGGTTCCCGGCAGCGCAAGGACGAGGATATCGACCTGCCGGGCCTCGCAGCAGCGGGACAGCGCCGGCATGTCGATGTGCTGGACATAGCCGATGAGGTCGGCCCCAACTGCCCGCGCGTCGTGTAGCGGGCGCGGTGCCTCGCCGAGCGGCCTTCCGCCGAGGCACGGCGCCTTCCGGCGCTGCTCGATGGCGATGCGGGTCGCCTGCTCCACGCGATCGGTGGTCTCGCCAACGCGGCCGAGCCGGGTGAGATGATCGATCCAGCGCAGCAGCGTGATGACAATGAGGATCACGATGCCGATGGTGATCAGGAACAGCACCACGCGCCCGCGCTCGCCGTAAAAGCTGAGCTTCAGCGCGATCATGCCGACAATGCCGAACAGGAAGCAGCCGAGGAAGGTCGACAGCACGTTCTGCGAGACGCGATCCTCGACCAGCAGGCGTGTCGCGCGCGGGGTGACGTTGCTGGTGGCCGAACCATAGGCCGACACCATCACGCTGAGCGAAAAGGTGGTCACGGCAAGCATGCTGGACGCTATGATGTCCAGCAGACTGTCCACCGCGTCCGCGCCTATGGAGTGCGGCAGTTCCCAGGGAACGTAGGGCTCGACGAAGGCGGCGACCACCGCGCCGGCGGCGCCGAGGAAGCCGATGAGGCTGGCCCGGACCCAGAGGCGCCGGCTGAACTGGGTCAGAATCCACTGCCACTGTGCCATGGAGATACTCGCGCCCGCCCGGCTTGCCCCGGCTGTGAACAGGGACCCAGTTCTAAGGGCCGCAGACGCGGCCGCCAACTGCAACATGTCGGAAGGAAATGGTGGGCGATGCAGGGATTGAACCTGCGACCCCTCCCGTGTGAAGGGAGTGCTCTCCCGCTGAGCTAATCGCCCGTCGGGTTCTTGGCGAACCGCAACAGTGCCGTGAGGCGGGCTGGATTTAGTGTGTCGACATGAGTGGTGTCAAGCGCCCTGCCGCAATCAACGCGCTAGGAGCAGATGCTCCACAGTTTCCGGCAGCCGGGCGAAATGGTCGATGAAGGCATCGCCGCCCAGTTCCTCGGCCGGAATGTCGGTATAGCCGAACGGCACCACCACCACTGGCACGCGTGCATTCTTGGCCGCGAGCACGTCGGTCATGCTGTCGCCGACCATCACCGCGCGGCCGGGCAGGCCGCCAGCGCCGGCGATGGTGCCGAGCAGATGGCCGGCATCGGGCTTCCTCACCGGGAAGGTATCGGCGCCGGCGATGATGGCGAAGCGCTCGGCGAGGCCGAGCCGGGTGAGCAACAGCTTGGACAGATGCTCCAGCTTGTTGGTGCACACGGCGAGCACATGGCCGCGCGCGGTCAGTTCGTCCAGCGCCTCGACGAGGCCGGGGAACGGGCGCGAACGGTCGGCGATGTGGTCGGTGTAGTGGGCGAGGAACATCGACTCCAGCGCCGCGAAGCGCGCCTCGTCCACGGTGACACCGGCGGCGTCGAGGCCGCGCGTCACCAGCGCCTTGACCCCGGCGCCGATCATCTTGCGGGTGTCCTCATGCGGCAGCGGCCGGGCGCCGGCCTCGGCCAGCACCAGATCGAGCGTGTCGAGCAGGTCCGGGGCCGTATCGACCAGGGTTCCATCGAGATCGAAGGCGATGACGGCTGGCGCGGAGGCGATCGATGAGGGCATAAACGGTTCCGTAGATAAAACGCGATAGATGCGAACGGGCGAAAAGCGGGAGCGGACGGCGTGACGACGCGCTTGATGCTACAGGCCTACAATCCTGCCGCTTTTGCTGTCCAGCGTTCCGCGTCCATACGGCGCAGGTGCCGGCCGGCGCGCCGATCCATTCGTCAAGGCTTTGCTTCCGGGAGTTTTCTGATGATGCCGCTGTTCCGAACCGGCCCTTCGCGTTTCCCTGTCCGGCGCAGGCCTGTGCTCGCCAGCCTGACCGCCGGCGCCCTGGCCGTGCTGGTGCTTGCCGCGCCGCAAATCGCCTTCGCGCAGGGCCAGTCCACCACGCCGGCCGAGACGAAGCCCGCGCCTGCGCCCTCCACCGACGCCGCGCCGCCGTCTTATGCCGGGCCCTATGTGTTCGGCTCGCCGCCTTCCGCGCAGGCGAACCGTCTCTATTCGGTCAATGCCCGCACCGGCGAAGTCTCGGCCTGCCAGTTCGAGCGCCCCGAGGGCAGCCTGATCGGGCTGACCAAGTGCTTCCCGCGCGATCCCAGCGCCGGGCCGGCGGGGGAGGGCAGCTACGACATCGTGTCCACCCGCTATTCCGGCGAGACCGGCATCTTCCGGGTCAATGTGGAAACCGGCGAGATGAGCGTGTGCTATGTGCGCGACATGCCGCGCCCCAATGGCGGGGCCGAGGCGGTGGTGGTGTGCACGCCCGGGGCGCGCTGAGCACCAGCTTTCCGGCGCGCGAAGCTGCGCGCAAAAGGCGCGGCGGGCTTGTTCTCGCCGCGGTTCGGCGGTAGGCAGCGGAGCTGGATTTCTGGAGCCCCGCATGTCCGACGCCGAGAGTCTCAAACGCCTTGCAGCCGCCCGCGCGCTGGAGCAGGTGCGCTCCGGCATGAAGCTCGGGCTTGGCACCGGCTCCACCGCGAAGCATTTCGTCGAATTGCTGGCCGAGCGCGTCGCGCAGGGGCTGGAGGTGGTCGGCGTGCCGACCTCCGAGCAGACTCGCGCGCTGGCGCAGAGCTTGAATGTGCCGCTCGGCACGCTGGACGAGCATCCCGCGCTCGACCTCACCGTGGACGGCGCCGACGAGGTCGGCCCCGGCCTCGCTCTGGTGAAGGGCGGCGGCGGCGCGCTGCTGCGCGAGAAGATCGTCGCCTCGGCCTCCGCGCAGATGATCGTCATCGCCGACGCCTCCAAGCATGTCGCGACCCTCGGCGCCTTCCCGCTGCCGATCGAGGTGGTGGATTTCGGCGTCGCGGCGATCCGCCGGGGCATCGAGCGCGCCGCCCGCGCGGCCGGCTGCGCCGGGCTGCTTACCCTGCGCCGCGGCAAGGACGGCCATGTTTTTGTCACGGATCAGGGACACCTGATCCTCGACGCGGCCTATGGCGCGATTCCCGACCCCGTACTCCTCGCCCGCGCGCTGGAGCAGGTTCCGGGTGTGGTGGATCATGGCCTGTTCATCAATCTGGCGAGCCGCGTCATTCTCGCGGGCGCCGACGGCATAGCGGTCCTCGACCGTGCGTGACGGTCACGAGTTCGTCAGGGAGAGATTCATGCGTTTTGCGCTTGCAGGCCGTTCCGGGTTCCGGCACCCGGCCGCGAACACGATCGCCGCCTTGGGGCTGATCGCCGGGATCGCGGCGGCCGGGCCGGCGCTGGCCCAGAGCCAGCCCTTCCCCATGGACAAAGCGCAGGCGGCGGCCCCTGCCAAGCCGGCCACCCCGCCGAGCGCCGGGCAGATCAAGCTTGCCAACGAGCTGCTGGTCGCCAATGGCGAGGCAAGCGCCTTCGACGCGCTGATCCCCGGCGTCATCGAGCAGGCGGCCAATAGCTTCGTGCAGGCCAATCCGGACCTGATCCGCGACCTGCGCGACGTCGCCAAGTCGATGATCCCGCAATATGAGAACCGCCGCGCCGAGATCACCGCGATCCTCGCGCAGACCTATGCGGCGCAGTTCTCCGAGGCTGAGCTGACCGAGCTCTTGACCTTCTACCGCTCGCCGGTGGGCGTGAAGCTGGTGCAGCGCCGGCAGGAACTGCTGGACGAGGGCCTGCGCGGCATCCAGACCTGGAGCGCCAAGTTCTCCCGCGAGATGGAAGCGCGGGTGCGCGAGGAGATGAAGAAGCGCGGCTTCACCATCTGATCCTCGCGGCAGGACGGATATGAAAATGCCCGGCGCGAGCCGGGCATTTCTGTTTGTGCGGGAGGCGGCAGCGGCCGGCGCGCCTCAGTCCTCGTCGCCGCCCACGGGGGCCTTGCGGCCGGTCGCGAGGAAGAACAGCAGCGGCCCGAACAGGGCGAGCGCGGACAGCGCGTAGAGCGTGAGCGCGATCGGGCTCTGGAACAGCACCACCGGGTCGCCGACGCTGATGGCGAGCGCGCGGCGCAGCTGCTGCTCGGCCAGCGGGCCGAGGATGAGGCCGACCACGACCGGGGCGATCGGGTAGTCGTAGCGGCGCAGCACATAGCCCAGCAGGCCGAAGATCAGCAGCATGCCAAGCTCGACCAGCGACGGGTTGGCGCCGAGCGTGCCGAGCGTGGCGAACACGAGAATGCCGCCATAGAGCCACGGACGGGGGATCGCCAGCAGCCGCACCCACAGGCCGACCAGCGGCAGGTTGAGGATCAGCAGCATCGTGTTGGCGATGAACAGGCTGGCGATCAGGCCCCAGACCAGATCGGGATTGGTGACGAACAGCAGCGGGCCGGGATTGAGACCGTATTGCTGGAAGCCGGCGAGCATGATCGCCGCCGTCGCCGAGGTCGGCAGGCCGAGGGTGAGGAGGGGCACCAGCACGCCGGCAGCGGCCGCGTTGTTCGCGGCTTCCGGCCCGGCGACGCCCTCGATGGCGCCGTTGCCGAATTCGTCCGGCTTCTTGCACAGTCGCTTTTCCAGCGCATAGGACAGGAAGGTCGGGATTTCCGCGCCGCCCGCCGGCATGGCGCCGATCGGGAAGCCGAGGAAGGTGCCGCGCAGCCACGGCCTCCAGGAGCGCTTCCAGTCTTCCCGGTTCATGAACACCGAGCCCTTCACCGGCTGGATGATCTCGTCCGCGCGCGCGCCGGCGGCGACCACCGAGAGCGTCTCGCCGATGGCGAACAGCGCCACCGCGAGCGTGGTCACTTCCACGCCGTCGAGCAGGTCCGGGATGCCGAAGGAGAGCCGCGCCTGCCCGCTCTGCAGGTCGATGCCGATCAGGCCGAGGGCGAGGCCGATGAACAGGCTGGTCAGCCCGCGCGTGACCGAGGAGCCGAACGCCGCCGACACCGTGGTGAAGGCCAGCACCATCAGCGCGAAATAGTCCTCGGGTCCGAAGGAGATGGCGATGTCGACCACGGTGGGGGCGATCAGCGCGAGGCCGATGGTGGCGATGGTGCCGGCCACGAAGGAGCCGATGGCGGCGGTGGCGAGCGCGGGGCCGCCGCGCCCGGCGCGGGCCATCTTGTTGCCTTCGAGCGCCGTGACGATCGAGGAGCTTTCGCCCGGCGTGTTCAAGAGGATCGAGGCGGTGGAGCCGCCATACATGCCGCCATAGTAGATGCCGGCGAACATGATCAGCGAGCCGGCCGGGTCGAGCTTGAAGGTGATCGGCAGCAGCAGCGCGACGGTGAGCGCGGGGCCGATGCCCGGCAGCACGCCGACCGCCGTGCCGAGCATGACGCCGACGAAGGCGAAGACGAGGTTCATGGGCTGCAGGGCGATCAGCAGGCCCTGGCTGAGAGCGGCGAACGTATCCATGGACGGCGGCCCCTCAGATCAGCCGTTCGAGCGGGCCGGCAGGCAGCGAGAGCTGCAGCCCCTTGGCGAAGATCAGGTAGATGATGAAGCACATCACCGTGCCGGCGAGGAAATGCCCCCAGACCGGGCCCTTGCCGAAACCCTTGGCGGTGGCCGCGAACAGCCAGCCGGTGGCGATGGAGAAGCCGAGGAACGGCAATAGAGCGATCTGCCCGACGAGCCCGGCGAGTACCCAGGCCATGGGCACGATCTCGTCGCGCGGGCGGTCAACCGGGCCGGCGCGCATCGCCTCGACCGCGGTGGCGACAGCGAGCAGGGCGAGCCCGGCCGAGATGATGGTGGGGAAGGCCGCCGGGCCGACCGCCGAATGCGCGTTCACGCTCGACAGGCGCCAGGCGTCCCAGCCCACGACCAGGGAGAGCGCCGCCAGGCCGAAGGCAATGGCGAAGCCAGCCTTGTCGGCGGTCCTGGGTGATGAGGGAGTAGTGTCGGACATCGGCGGCTCCCGAGGGATGAAGACGCGCGCTCCCCCGCGGCCGTTGGCCGGCAGGGGAGCGGCAAAAGGCAGGCGGGTCAGCCGCGCGCTTACTGCGCGAGGCCGATGTCCTTAAGGATGGTCTGGGTGGCGGCGATGTCCTTGGCAAGCTGCGCCTCGAACTCGGGGCCGGCGAGATAGGTGTTCACCCAGCCCTTCTGGGCCAGCATGTCCTGCCAGGCCTGGGACTTGGCCATCTTCTCAATCGTCGCAGTGACCTGCGCCTTCTGCTCCGGCGTCAGGCCGGGCGCGGCGGCGACCATGCGCCAGTTCTGGATATCGACGTCGACGCCGGACTCCTTGAAGGTCGGGACATCCGGCAGGTTGGCCAGCCGCTCGGGGCTCGACACGCCGAGGATGCGCAGCTTGCCGGCCTTGGCCTGTGCCTCGAACTCGCTCATGCTCGAAATGCCGACCGTGACCTTGCCGCCGAGGATGGAGGCGAGCGACTCGCCGCCGCCGGAGAAGGCGATGTAGTTGACCTTGGTCGGGTCGACGCCGATGGCCTTGGCGATCAGCCCGGCGGTGATGTGGTCGGTGCCGCCGGCCGAGCCGCCGGCCCAGGACACCTTCTGCGGATCGGCCTTGAGCGCGGCCACGAGGTCGGCCATCGACTTCAGCGGCGAGCTGGCCGGCACGGCGATGGCCTCGTATTCGCCGGTCAGGCGGGCGATCGGGGTCACCTGCGAGAGGTTCACGGGCGACTTGTTGGTGATGATCGCGCCGACCATAACATAGCCGCCGACGATGAGCTGGTTCGGGTCGCCCTTGGCGGAGTTCACGAACTGGGCGAGACCGATGGTGCCGCCGGCGCCGGGAACATTCATCACCTGCACGTTCGGGACGATCTTCTCGGACTGGAGCACCTGCTGCATGGAGCGCGCGGTCTGGTCCCAGCCGCCGCCGGGGCCGGCCGGCGCCATGATCTTCAGCTCGCTCTGCGCCTGGGCGGCGCCGAGCGGAAGGGCCAAGGCGAAAGCGGCCGCAAGCAGGGCGCCGCGGAAATTCTGATTCATGGTTTTCCTCCAGGTCGTGCGTGCGGCGCTTGTGGGGGCAGCACCGTCTTTACGCTGGACGCGAAGCTAGAGCGGCACGGGGGCGCTGTCGAGATACACGGAAGGCTAACCGATTGCCGGAGGTCAGCCATGCGCCGGCTTGACGTGGCGCGCCGTCGGGGCGACATGCCGGTGAGCTGGAAATGTCACCGGGTGCGCTTTCATGGACAAGTTCGACGTCGACCTCTTCGTCATCGGCGGGGGCTCGGGCGGCGTGCGCGCCGCGCGCATCGCGGCCTCCCATGGCGCGCGGGTCAGGATAGCCGAGGAATACCGGCTCGGCGGCACCTGCGTGATCCGCGGCTGCGTGCCCAAGAAGCTGTTCGTCTACGCGTCGCGCTTCGCCCATGAGTTCACCGCCGCCGCCGGCTTCGGCTGGACGGTGGAGGGCACGAGCTTCGACTGGCCGACCCTGATTGCCAACAAGGACCGCGAGATCGAGCGCCTGGAGGGCGCCTATCGCGGCAATCTTGAGCGCTCGGGCGTCGAGATCGTGCCGCAGCGCGCGGTCATCACCGGCCCGAACGAGGTCGAGCTTGCCGATGGCAGCCGTGTCACCGCGCGCTATATCCTGGTCGCGACCGGCGGGCGGCCCAATCTCGGGCTCGACATTCCCGGCCGCGAACTCGGCATCACATCGAACGAGATGTTCCACCTGCCGCGCCTGCCGGCGAGCATCGTGATCCAGGGCGCGGGCTACATCGCGCTCGAATTCGCCAGCCTGCTGGCCGGCCTCGGCTCGAAGGTCACGGTGGTGCATCGCGGCGACAAGCTGCTGCGTGGCTTCGACGAGGAGATTCGCGAACGGCTGTCGAAAGAGCTGGAGGCCGCCGGCATCGCGCTGGAATTCGGCGTCACCATCGATTCCATCGACGCCACCGATCAGGGCCGGCGCGTTCGGCTCAACGACGGGCGGGTGCTGCTGGCGGATGAGGTGATGCTCGCCATCGGCCGGGTGCCGAACACGGTCGGAGTCGGGCTGGAAGCGGCCGGCGTCCAGCTCAATCCCAACGGCGCCATCGTGGTCGACGAGAATTCGCGCACCAATATCCCCTCGATCTATGCGGTGGGCGATGTCACCGACCGGGTGAACCTCACCCCGATCGCGATACGCGAGGGCCATGCCTTCGCCGATACCGTGTTCGGCGGCAAGCCGTGGGTGGTGGATCACTCGCTGGTGCCCACCGCCGTGTTCACCGAGCCGGAGATCGGCGTGGTCGGGCTGACGGAGGAAGAGGCGCGGGCGCAGGGCCGCCGGCTCGACATCTACAAGACCGATTTCCGTCCGATGAAGGCGACGCTCTCCGGCAGCCCATCGCGGGTGTTCATGAAGATCATCGTCGACCAGAAGGACGACAAGGTGATCGGCGTGCATCTCATTGGCGAGGCGTCGGCCGAGATCATCCAGATCGTCGGTATCACCATGACTGTCGGCGCCACCAAGGCCGATTTCGACCGCACGCTCGCCTTGCACCCGAGCGCGGCCGAGGAACTGGTGACGCTGCGTACCAAGCATGACAGCAGCGACCTGCCCGAGCAGTCGGCGGAATCCACGCCGGCGATCTAGGCATCGGTGCAACGGCGCTCCTGCGGGCGTGCGTCGCGGCCTTCTGGCGTTTCCCTTGCGCTTGGGTGTATAAGGCGCGCCTTTCCCGTCCCCCGGAAGGTCAAGAAGGGGCGGGCGGTTGATGTCTTTAGGAGGCAAACATGTCCGATCGCTGGACACCGGAAAGCTGGAGGGCCAAGCCCATTCAGCAGGTGCCGGAATATCCCGACGCAGAAGCTTTGGCTTCCGTGGAGCGTCAGCTTGCCTCCTTTCCGCCGCTGGTTTTTGCCGGTGAGGCCCGCCGCCTGAAGCGCGAGCTTGCCAAGGTGGCGAAGGGCGAGGCGTTCCTGCTCCAGGGCGGCGACTGCGCCGAGAGCTTCTATGAGCACTCGGCTGACAACATCCGCGATTTCTTCCGCGTCTTCCTGCAGATGGCGGTGGTGCTGACCTATGCCGGCGCCTCTCCCGTGGTGAAGGTCGGGCGCATCGCCGGCCAGTTCGCCAAGCCGCGCTCGGCGCCGACCGAGACCGTGGGCGGGGTCGAGCTGCCGTCCTATCGCGGCGACATCGTGAACGACATCGAGTTCACGCCGGAAGCGCGCATTCCCGATCCGCGCCGCCAGCTTGAAGCGTACCGCCAGTCGGCGGCAACGCTCAATCTGCTGCGCGCCTTCGCCAATGGCGGCTACGCCAATCTGGCCAACGCGCACCAGTGGATGCTCGGCTTCATCAAGGACAGCCCGCAGTCCGGCCGCTATCAGGCGCTCGCCGACCGCATCACCGAGGCGCTCGACTTCATGCGCGCCATCGGCATCGATCCGGAAAGCCATCCGGAGATGCGAGCGACCGATTTCTTCACCTCGCATGAGGCGCTGCTGCTTGGCTTCGAGCAGGCGCTGACCCGCGTGGATTCCACCACCGGCGACTGGTACGCGACCTCCGGCCACATGATCTGGATCGGCGACCGCACCCGCCAGCCGGACCATGCGCATATGGAATATGCCCGTGGCGTGAAGAACCCGCTCGGCCTGAAGTGCGGCCCGTCGCTGAAGCCGGACGATCTCATCCGCCTCATCGACCAGCTCAATCCGCAGGACGAGGCTGGCCGTCTGACGCTGATCGCCCGCTTCGGCGCCGACAAGGTGGGCGACCACCTGCCGGGTCTGGTGCGCGCGGTCCAGCGCGAAGGCCGCACCGTGGTGTGGTCGTGCGATCCCATGCACGGCAACACCATCAAGGCCGCCTCGGGCTACAAGACGCGCCCGTTCGACCAGATCCTGCGCGAAGTGAAGGACTTCTTCGCGGTTCACGCGGCCGAGGGCACTTTCCCCGGTGGCATTCATCTGGAAATGACCGGCAAGAACGTCACCGAATGCACCGGCGGCGCGCGCGCGATCTCGGATGCGGACCTCAAGGACCGCTACCACACCTATTGTGACCCGCGCCTCAACGCCGAGCAGGCCATCGAGATGGCCTTCCTCGTCGCCGAACTGCTCAAGCAGGCGCGCGTGGGCCGCGAGCGCCCGGTGATCGCCGCCGCCGAGTGAGGCGACGGCGGCGTGATCTTGCGGCGGAAGCCGTGAGAATGCGCTACCCGCGTAAGTCCGACATTCCCGGCGGCTTTGCGCTGCCGGGGATGCCGGTTCGAAGGGAGGGGCGTCCGGGTGCGGCAGATCGTTTTCGAGAGCGAAGAACTCTCGGTGATCAAGACACCGGGTCGGCGTGAAGACGTTGTCTTCGTGACATTCGAGCCGCTGGTGCCGGGCGAGCGCCAACCGGGACGCGAGGGTTTCGGCGAGGCCTTCTTCGCCAAGCGCGGCTTCACCGCCTATCACTTCATCAGCGAAAGCAACCTCTGGTATCAGTATCCCGAGATGCCCGAGCTTCTGGCGGCTATCCGCGCGGAGATTCCGCCCGGTGCTCGGGTGGTTGCCTATGGCCATAGCATGGGCGGCTATGCGGCAATCCGCTTTGCGGACGCGCTGCGCGCCGATGCCGTTCTGGCCTTCTCTCCGCAGGCGAGCCTAACCCTGTCGTGGGAAAAACGCTGGGAGATGGCCCGCGTTCGCCGGATGTGGGACGAACGGGTGCCGCCGCGCGACGTACGCATCTACGCGGTGTTCGATCCCTATAATCTCGACAGGCGCCACATCCGCTATCTGAGCCGGCGTGCCACGATCGAGCCGATACGCGTCTATTTCTGCGAGCATGATTCCATATTCTACGCGCAGGAGACCGGCTTGCTGGAGCGCATCGTTCTCGATGTCGCCGCCGACCGGGTGGATGTGGCCGACCTCGAATATCGCCTGTGGTCCGCGCGCCACGACGCCTCCACCTACCGCAATTACCGCCAGCGCAAGAGCACCAGCGCCTTCCGCCGTTTCCGCTACCGCACCCTGGAACGCGTGATCGAGTGGCGGCTGCGCGCACGCCTCCGGCGCCGGCCGGACCCGCCGCAGCCGGGCGGCGGCGGCGAGGCCAAGCCGGCGGACTGGCGGGCGGAGCCTTCGTCCTGAGTGCAGCGGAGCGCCGGGCGGCCGGGCGGCCTGTGCGAAGGGGGTTACGTCGGCGCGAGCGGCGCGGTATGCCGGAACGGGAATGCCGGGTCGGACGGAAACCAGCCTATGAATGAGCATGGCGCGCGCGCCGGGGCACTTGAGACGGCGCAAGCCGCACCCGCCCTTGTCTTCGACCTTACCGATCTCGTCATGCTGCTGCACCGCAAGGCGGGCGTCGGCGGCATTGCCCGCGTGGTGCTGGAAATCCTGCGCCATATCACGGACCGCGCCGATGCCGAGGGCATGGCGCTGGTGTTTCTCCATCCCGCGCGCGGCGCCTATGCCGCGATCGACCCTGCCGCGGTCGCACAGGCGCTGGAGCAGCCGGCGGCGTTGATCCACGGGCTCGGCCTCGCCGACGCCTATTTCCCGATCAACGAGCTGAAATATCGCGGCCGCCCGCTGCGCGCGTGGTATCGGCGCTGGCGGCGCTATCTGCGCTTCCGCCGCAAGGTGCGCCATGTGCCGCCGCCCGGCGAGAGCCGCCCCGCGGGCTGGGCGCTGCGCGAGGGTGGCCTGCCGCTGGGCCGCGTGCGGCTCGTCGTGCTGGGCACCGCCTGGGCGCTTGACGATCATCCCGCGCGGCTGCGCGAGATCGCGGCGCGGGGCGATGTCGAGATCGTGTTGCTGGTGCACGACCTCATCCCGTTCGCCGACCCGCCGATGGACGTCGACAATCCCGAGTTCCGCGACTGGTTCGCGCGCATGGCGTTGCTGGTGCGGCGCTATGTGTCGGTCTCGGCCTTCACCGGACGGGAGATCGCGGCGCGGGTGCCCGCCCTCGGCGGCCATGTCGACCGGCTCGATATCGTACCGCTCGCCCATGTCTTCGATTATGACGGGGAGATCGGGCCGGCCGGGATTGATGGCGAGTATGTGCTGACCATCGGCTCGCTTGGCTATCCGCGCAAGAATTTCCCCCGGCTGATGCAGGCCTGGGCGCGGCTGCACGAACGCCTTGGCGAGAGCCTGCCCAAGCTGGTCATCGCGGGGAGCCATGGCGGCAAGAGCGCGCTGCTCGACGCCTTCCTCGCCCGCCACCCGCAGATGCGCGGCGTCATCGAGCTGGTGGAGCGCCCCGACGATGCGCGCCTCGCCGCGCTCTATCGGCATTGCCTTTTCTCGGTCTACCCGTCGCTGTTCGAGGGCTGGGGCCTGCCGGTGGGCGAGAGCGCATGGTTCGGCCGGTTCTGCGTCGCCTCGCATGCCTCCTCGATCCCCGAGGTGGTGGGCGCGGCGGCCGACTATTTCGATCCGAACGCGGTGGAGGACATGGCGGACACGCTGGAGCGGCCGATCCGGGACCGTGACTATCTGCGCGCCCGCGAGGCGGAGGTCGCCGCGCTTCACCTGCGGACATGGGACGAGGTGGCGCGCGATCTGGTCGCGGCGCTGAGAGCGCAATAGTGACACGCCCCCCGATTGCCCCGCGCGCGACAGAACGGTAAATCTTCCTGCCATGTCCAGCGCCCCGGTCGACCAGCTTCTCATCGCCTTCGCCCAGCTCAACCCGATCGTCGGCGACATCGCCGGCAATGCGGAGAAAGCCCGCGCCGCCCGCGCGCAGGCCGGCGAGCAGGGCGCCGATCTCATCCTATTCACCGAACTGTTCATCGCCGGCTATCCGCCGGAAGACCTCGTGCTGAAGCCGGCCTTCCAGGCTGCCTGCCGGCAGGCCGTGGAAGCGCTCGCCGCCGAGACCGCCGATGGCGGGCCCGCCATCCTCATCGGCTCGCCCTGGGTCGAGGGCGGACGGCTGCACAATTCGGTGCTGCTGCTGGAGGATGGCGCCATCTCGGCGGTGCGCCACAAGGTGGACCTGCCCAATTACGGCGTGTTCGACGAAAAGCGCGTGTTCTCGCCCGGCCCGATGCCGGGGCCGATCCCGTTCAAGGGCGTGCGGCTCGGTGTGCCGGTGTGCGAGGACATCTGGGGCCCCGACGTGGTGGAGTGCCTCGCCGAGACCGGCGCGGAAATGCTGCTGGTGCCTAACGGCTCGCCCTATCGCCGCACCGCCTATGACGAGCGCACCAATGTCGCGGTGGCTCGCGTGGTCGAGAGCGGCTTGCCGCTCGCCTATATCAACCAACTGGGCGGGCAGGACGAACTGGTGTTCGACGGTGGGTCGTTCGTGCTGAACGCTGACCGCTCGCTGGCGATCCAGTTCCCCAACTTTCAGGAGCGCCTGCGCATCACCCGCTGGGAGCGCTGGGCCGATGGCTGGCGCTGCGAGGAGGGCGCGCGCGCCCCGCTGGTCGCCGATGACGAGGCCGATTACGCTGCCTGCGTCATGGGGCTGAAGGACTATGTCGAGAAGAACCGCTTCCCCGGCGTGGTGCTGGGCCTCTCGGGCGGCGTGGATTCCGCGCTGGTCGCCGCCATGGCGGTCGATGCGCTGGGGCCCGAGCGCGTGCATTGCGTGATGCTGCCCTATCGCTACACCTCGGAAGAATCCCTGTCGGACGCGGCGGGCGTGATAAAGGCGCTGGGCTGCCGCTACGACATCGTGCCGATCGCGGAAGGCGTGGAAGCGCTGGAGCGGCTGCTCGGGCCGCTGTTCGAGGGCCGCCCGCGCGACGTCACCGAGGAGAACCTCCAGTCCCGCGTCCGGGGCACGCTGCTGATGTCGATCTCCAACAAGTTCGGCGCGATGGTGGTCACCACCGGCAACAAGTCGGAAATGTCGACCGGCTACGCCACGCTCTATGGCGACATGAACGGCGGCTACAACCCGCTCAAGGATCTCTACAAGACCCAGGTGTTTCGCCTGTGCCATCTGCGCAACCGCTGGAAGCCGGCCTATGCGCTCGGCCCCGGCGGCGAGGTGATCCCCGAGAACATCATCGTCAAGCCGCCGACGGCCGAGCTGCGCGAGAACCAGAAGGACCAGGACAGCCTGCCGCCCTATGAGGTGCTGGACGCTATCCTCGAACGGCTGGTCGAACTGGAGCGCCCGGTGGCCACGATCGTCGAGGAGGGATTCGACGCCGCGCTGGTGGCGCGGGTGGAGCGGATGCTCAATCTTGCCGAATATAAGCGCCGGCAGGCCGCGCCCGGGGTGAAGGTGACCCCCCGCAATTTCGGCCGCGACCGGCGCTATCCGATCACCAACCGCTTCCGCGAGGGGGCGTAGCCGCCCATCATCCCGCGAGGTGGCGGGCCAGGGCCGTCCAGAGCGGCGCGGCGACCGCAAATCCCAGTACGCTGACAATGAGGGTCGACGAGGCGAGGCTGACATAGGTGCGCTCGCGCCCGGCAATGACGATCCCGGAGAATGCCGGCGGCAGCGCGGCGAGCAACACCACCTGCTCAAGATGCGTTGCGCTCACGCCGGTGGCGAGGGCCAGTGCCAACATCGAGGCGGGCATGAAGCCGACCTTGATCACCGAGTTCCAGATGACTTCGGCGTTGAGCTGGAACTTGTGTGCGGAGAGCACCAAACCGGCGGCAAATATCGCGACGCCGGACGTGGCATGACCGATCAACGCCAGCGGCGCCCGGAACAGTTCGGGCATTTGGATGCCGGTGACGACGAGGATGACGGCGATCATCGGAGCGAGGACGACCGGCTCCTTGGCGGCATTGATCAGGGCGGCCATCGGCTTCGTGCCCTTGGGGGCGACGAAGAACATGCCCAGAGGTACCAGTATCACGTTCACGACCAGCGCAACGATGGCGACACTGAGCGCGGCGCTGCCGCCGAACAGCGGCGAGAGCACTGCCATGCCCAGGAACCCGACGGTCGGGGCGCCGGCGCTCAGCCCGGCGATACCTGCCTCACGGCGATCATGTCCGAACACGAACAGGGCGCCGAAAAAGGCTACCAAATACCAGAAAAGTAGGACGGCAACGGATATGACCAGTAGTCGCGTGTCGGAAAGCAGTTCCTCGCGGGAGGAATTGGCAATAGAGACGAACAGAAGAGCCGGAAGGCAATAGGTCAGGACGAGGTGATTGAAGCCGGACGCTTGGGCCTGATCGAAACTTGAGCGCTTTCCGGCAATGTATCCTAAAGCGAGAACAAAGAAGATCGAAAAAATATCCTGAAATATTGGCGTCACATCGGGCTCCAAATTCTGTCGGCCCGTTGCGAAGTCGAGTATTTGGCTGACCGGTCGCAGAATACGCGGCTATGCCTCATCCGGTAAAGATCGAGAACGCCAATTCGGCTGGGCGGCTTGCTCCCATCCCCTAACCTCGGCGATAAGCGCGCCATGTCGAAATCCGCCACGCCCCCCATCCTCCGCTTCGCCCCGTCGCCGACGGGTCTTCTTCATGTCGGCAATGCCCGCACCGCGCTCTACAACGCGCTGTATGCGCGGCGGGCGGGCGGGACCTTCATCCTGCGCTATGACGATACCGACCTTGCCCGCTCCACGGCCGCCTTCGCCGACGCCATCGCCGAGGACCTTGCCTGGCTCGGCCTGACGCCGGACCGGGTGGAGCGCCAGTCGGATCGCACCGCGCGCTATGACGCGGCGGTGGAGCGGCTGAAGGCGGTGGGGCGGCTTTATCCGGCCTACGAGACCGAGGACGAGCTGGAGAGGAAGCGCGTCAGCCGCCGGCTCCGCGGCCTGCCGCCGATCTATGACCGGGCGGCCCTTCAGCTCACGCTGGAAGAGCGCGCGCGGCTGGAGGCCGAAGGCCGCGTGCCGCATTGGCGGTTCAAGCTCGACGGGCGCCGCGTGGCGTGGGACGACCTCGTGCGCGGCGAGCAGGGCGTCGACACCGCGGCGCTCTCCGATCCCGTGCTGGTTCGCGCCGACGGCTCCTATCTCTATACGCTGACCTCGGTGGTCGACGATATCGAGATGGGCGTCACCCATGTGATTCGCGGCGAGGACCACGTTACCAATACCGGCGTGCAGATCGAGATCATCGAGGCATTGGGAGCTGTGGCGCCGGCCTTCGGCCACCACAATCTCTTGACCCTGCCGAACGGGGAGGGGCTGTCGAAGCGGCTCGGCCATCTTTCGCTGCGTGCGCTGCGCGAGGCGGGTGAGGAGGCGCTGGCGGTGGCCGCGCTCGCGGTGCTGACCGGCACCTCGCTGGCGGTGGAGCCGGCGGCGAGCCTCGACGAACTGGCGGGGTGGATCGACCTGTCGAAAATCTCCCGCGCCCCGGCGCGCTTCGATCCCAACGACCTCGCCGCGCTCACCGCCGCGACGCTGCACGGGCTACCTTACGCTGCGGTTGCGGAGCGGCTGGCCGCGCTCGGCGTCGGGGGCGGCGAGGCATTCTGGCTGGCAGTTCGCGGCAATCTTGGTCGGCTCGCGGAGGCCGCCGCGTGGTGGCGTGTGGTCGACGGCGCCATCGCGCCCGCCGCCGCGCCGGACGACGCAGCCTTCCTGCAGGAGGCCGCCGGGCTGCTGCCGCCGGCTCCTTGGGATGCCAGCACCTATCAGGCGTGGATCGCCGCCGTGAAGCCCGCCAGCGGGCGCGCGGGGCGGGCGCTGTTTCACCCGCTGCGCCTTGCGCTCACGGGAGCGGAGAGCGGGCCGGAGCTCAAAGCGCTGCTGCCGCTGATCGGGCCGGAAAAGGCGCGGGCGCGCCTGCTCGGCGAAACGGCCTGAGCCGCCTCAGTTCTTCTTCTGGGTCGCGGGCGGGGCGGCAGGGCGCGGCTGCGCCATTTCGCGCGCGGCGTCCTCGGTCACCACGATGTCGCCCTTGCGCAGCGTGGTGTCGTTCTCGCCGCCGAGCGCCTGCGCCCAGCCCATGCCGGCGGGGCGGCAGGAGCAGGCATTGACGTACTGCTTGCGGAACATCAGCGCGTTCGGCAGCGACATGTAGCGCTCGCCATTGGTGCCGACCGCCTGCTCGATATCCTCCCCCGGATTGCGATAGGCGAACAGCTTGGCCTCGGTGCCCGGGCACTGCGCCTGGCACTGCGCCTCGTCGGTCGAGAACCGCGCCGGGGTGGCGGCGAACGAGATCGGGAAGAAGAAGCCGTCGCAGGTGCGCACGCACACGGTGCGGTAGGTCGAGACCTTGGGCAGCTCGTAGAGCGGCTCGGCGTCCAGCGGGCCTGTCTCCTCGCCGCTCTGCACCGGGGCGCCGAACAACTGCTCGAAGAAATTGCGTGGGCGCCGCTCAATATTGCTGGCGCGGCCGCCGCCATTGCCGAGCGCGGCGCGGTATTGCGGACCGCAATCATTCTGCGCGAGGGCATAGACCAGCTGCCGGCGCTGCTCGTCATTGCCGCTGCGCTCGCCGCGCGCTTCCATCATGGTGCGGTCGAGTGCGGAGCGGGCGCGGGTGAGGTTGCGGTTCAGCGCCTCGCATTGCGGGGGAAGCTGCGGCTGGAAGATCAGGAAGCCGCGCTTGTCGCAGCCGAGCTGGCGGACCTGCGCGGAGATGTTCGCCAGTTCCTGCTGCTGCTGGGCGATCAGGGCGCCGACGTCGCGCTGCTGCCCGCCGCCGCGGTCGAGTTGGGCGAGCTGGCCTTCGAGCCGCATGCACACCGAGCGATCGGGCCCGCCGCCCACCGCGCCGGGCGGCAGGTTGGGATCGGTCTGCGCGCTCGCGGCCACCGGGCCAAGCGCCAGAACGGCGAGGCTCGCGAGCGTGGCCGCGAAGGCGCGGGCCATGGGTGTGCGTTCGGTCATCGTCACTCTGCCGTTCATGTCCTGTGCCGGCTTCCCCAGAAGGCTGCGGGGAATCGCTCCGGGTGCTTTAGCACGCGGAGATGGGCCAAAGTTTGAAGACGCATTCGGCGCGCGGCGCAACCCCGGACCGTTCAAGATCTTTGCGCGTCGCCCCGGCGTTCCCATATGTCTTATGGTCCTTCGGAGAAAGCCATCCATGCACCGTGTTGTCAGTCGTGCCGTTTCCTGCGGCCTGCTCGCCTTCGCCGTCATTGCAGCGGTGGCGTTTTCGCCGGACGCTCAGGCGCAGGAGCCGAGCCTGATCTTCAAGAAGTCCACGGTGTGGAAATTCCTCACCCCCGACGACAAGCTCGCCACCTATGCCATCGACGATCCGGTGGTCGAGGGCGTCGCCTGCTACTACACCATTCCTGAGCGGGGCGGGGTGAAGGGCATGCTCGGCGTGGCGGAGGAGGTGTCGGATATTTCGATTGCCTGCCGGCAGGTCGGTCCGATCGCCTTCACGTCGAAGTTCGGGCAGGGCGACGTTGCCTATCGCGAGAGCCGCTCGCTGATCTTCAAGAAGATGCAAATCGTGCGCGGCTGCGACACGACCCGCAACGTGCTGGTCTATCTCGTCTATTCCGACAAGCTGATCGACGGCAGCCCGAAGAACTCGACCACCGCCGTGCCGATCATGCCCTGGGGCGCGCAGACCGAGGCGCCGAAATGCGCGGATTTTCTGAACTGAGCCTCGGCGGAAGGGGGCACGCCGGAGTCCGGCGCGCCCGCGGACTCAGCGCGCGCAGGTGATCGCCACGCTGTCGGTGCAGGCGGTGCCCACGCAGGCGGTGCGCACCGGCGCGGTCGAGGCCGAGGCAAGGATCGCATCGGTCTTGAGCTTGCCGAAGCTGGTGGCACGTTCGAAATCGTGAACGCGGCACCAGGCATCGGCGACCGCCTGCCCGCAGGCCGAGCCCGAGGTGAGGCATCTGTCGACGCCGTAGCCATCGGAATTGTCCACGATGAAGATGTTGTCGCTCGTCTCCGCCACCGCGACGGCGGGGGCGAAGAGGACGAGCGCGGCGAGGAGGCTGCGGCGGAAACGCGGGGCGGAGCGCATGGTGGGGTTCGCGAAGGTTCGGGTTGATCGGACGTGCGGTCCGATAACGCCAATGTGGGCAAAAGGTTTAAATCGACCTTTAACGACAGGCAGCGAAAGTTTCCGCCGCGATTTCGGCGCCGGAATAGACCCGGGCCGAAGGGGCGTCAATCGCCATTTCGGCTGCCCGACGATATGTCGCCGCGGCGGTGCGCGGGTCGTTCAAATCCGCACGACGGCTTGACGTGGCGGTGCAAACGGACGACAGACGCGCCGTCGCTCCCCGCGCGGGGAGCGGGAGGAGATTGACGGATGTCGGGCATTTCCGGGTCGGGGCTTCCCGAGCTGAAACTCTACAACACGCTGACGCGCGCCAAGGAGGCCTTCGTGCCCCTCGATGCCGCTCTGGTGCGGCTGTATGTGTGCGGCCCGACGGTCTATGACTACGCCCATATCGGCAATGCCCGTCCGGTGATCGTGTTCGATCTGCTGTACCGGCTGCTGCGCCATCTGTATGGCACCGAGCACGTCAAATATGTGCGCAACATCACCGACGTCGACGACAAGATCAATGCGCGCGCCGCCAGCGAATTCCCCGGGCTCGACCTCAACGAGGCGATTGCCAGGGTGACGTTCAAGACCGAGGCGCAGTTCCACGACGACCTCGAAGCGCTGGGCGTGCTCCATCCCGACGTGGAGCCCCGCGCGACCGAGCATATCGGCCAGATGCGCGAGCTGATCGAAAAGCTGGTCGCGTCGGGCAATGCCTATGTCGCTGAAGATCATGTGCTGTTTTCGGTGCCCTCCATGCCCGATTACGGCCAGCTCTCGCGCCGGCCGCTCGACGACATGATCGCCGGCGCCCGTGTCGACGTCGCGCCCTACAAGAAGGACGCGATGGACTTCGTGCTGTGGAAGCCGTCCAAGCCCGGCGAGCCGGGCTGGCCGTCTCCCGCCGGCATCGCGGTTCCCGGTCGGCCGGGCTGGCACATCGAGTGCTCGGCCATGAGCTGGGCGCATCTGGGCGAGACCTTCGACATTCATGGCGGCGGCATCGATCTCGTGTTCCCCCACCATGAGAACGAGGTCGCGCAGTCGCGCTGCGCCTTCCATTCCGGCATCATGGCCAAGGTGTGGATGCATAACGGCTTCCTGCAGGTGGAAGGCGAGAAGATGTCGAAGTCGCTCGGCAACTTCATCACCATCAACCAGCTTCTCGCCGACTGGCCGGGCCAGGTGCTGCGTCTCAACATGCTCAAGTCGCATTACCGCCAACCGATCGACTGGACGGTGAAGGGGCTTGAGGAAAGCGCGAAGACGCTGGAGCAGTGGTTCGACGCTGCCGCGCCCGACGCTTATCCGCGCCCGGCGCCGGCGGTGCTGGAGGCACTGGCCGACGATCTCAACACGCCCAAGGCCATTGCCGAGATGCACGGGCTCAAGGACCATGCCGGCAAGAAGGCGCTGGCGGGAACGCTGGCCTTCCTCGGCTTCGAGGCCGGGCCGCTGCGCGAGTGGACCGCCTCCCGCGCGCCGCAGCTCGATGTCGACGCGAATATGGTGGAAGCGCGCATTGCCGAGCGCATCGAGGCGCGGCGCAATCGCGACTGGGCGGCCTCCGACCGCATCCGCGACGAACTTCTCGCGCTCGGCGTGGCGCTGAAGGACAACAAGGACGGCACCACGAGCTGGGAGCCGAAGCGGTGAGCCCGGCCGCTCCGGGCGTGCCCGGGATCGGTCTGCGTCCTGCCCTGCCCTCCGATACCGGCATGCTCGCCGCCATCGCGCAGGCCGCGATCTTCGAGCTGACGGGCGAGGATTACGACGCCAACCAGCAGGAAGCCTGGGCCGCACGTTTCGACGACGAGGAAGCGCTCGCCCAAAGGCTCGGCGACCGGCTGACGTTGGTCGCGACCCGCGGCGGCGAGCCGGCGGGATTCATTGCGCTCGCCGACAACCGCCAGATCGACCTGCTTTATGTCCATCCTACCGTCGCGGGTGAGGGCGTGGCCGCGCTGCTGTGCGACGCGGCCGAGAAGCTCGCCGCCGCGCGCGGGGCGAAAAGCCTCACCGTCGACGCCAGCGACACCGCGCTCGGCTTCTTCCAGAAGCGGGGCTATGTGCCGCGCCAGCGCAACACGGTGACCCTCGGCGACGTCTGGCTCGGCAACACGACGCTGGAAAAGAGCCTGACCGGCGAGAGAGCCGCCGGCTGAGCGCCGTTCCTTTCGGGGGGCACGGCCGCCCCGCGCGTCGGTGAGAATCCGACGATATTGCCAGCGATTTCGTACCATCTCCTCGGTTATGGTATACAGAACACCGTGCCGGCGGCTTCACCCTTGGCGGGGAAGTCGACATGAGCGTGCCTTGGGGACCTGCGCGCGTGGTGATGGACCTGTTCACCCTGTACACCGTGATCCTGTTCAAGGGGCTCGCGCTGTCGGTGCTCTGGTGCGCGATCTGGCGGCTGTACAGTCGGCACGAGGCGGCGCGGCACTGGATGCTCGCCAACCTCGCGGCGCTCGCGGGCGGGCTGGTCATGGTGCTGGAGACGCGCGCGGGTCCGCTCTCGCCCGCCATTCTCGGCAACACGCTGGTGATCTTGGGCTTCTTCCTCAACTGGACGGGGCTCTGCCGCTTCTTCGGGCGGCGCGCGCCCTGGAACGCGACCCTTATCAGCACGCTGCTGGCGCTGTGCGTGCTGATTGCCTTCGACGATTCCCGGTTGATGCGGAACCTGGTCTACGCGCTGGGCCAGTCCGTCCCGCTCGTGCTGTGCCTGCCACTGCTGGTGGGCGCGCGACGCCATACCGGCGCGCCGCTCGCGCTGGTCTCGATGCTCGCCGTGATCGCGGCCATCGCGGTGCGCTATGGCGGTCTGGTGATGCACTATGCCGGCGAGCTTTCCGACGAGAGTTACAATGCGGTGCTGTTCGTGACGCTGCTGACGACGATCTTCGGCGGCTTCATCTGGAATTTCGGCTTTGTGCTGCTGGTGATCGAGCGCCTGCATTCGGAGGCGCACTCGCTCGCCGTGGTGGATGAACTGACCGGCCTGCCCAACCGGCGCATGTTTACCGCGCGGATGGAGGCGGAGCAGGAGCTGAGCGCCCGCGAGGGGCGCGGCTTCGCGCTGCTGCTGATAGACATCGATCGCTTCAAGACCATCAATGACGAATATGGCCACGCCGCCGGCGACGCCTGCCTTACCCATTTCAGCGCGCTGGTCTCGGGGCGGCTGCGTCAGGGCGATCTTCTGGCGCGGCTCGGCGGCGATGAGTTCTGCGTCCTCTTGTCCGACACGGGAATTGAGCCCGCCGCCGCCATTGCCGGCGACCTCGTCGAGTTGATGGGCCGTAACCCGCTATTCTATTACGGCACCACGATCCCGGTGACGCTCAGCATCGGCCTCGCGGTCTGGCAGCCGGGCCACCATGCGTCCATCGCCGCAATGATCGAGGAGGCTGACAACGCGCTGTATCTGGCCAAGCGGCGCGGGCGCAACCGCTACGCATTGCCCGAGGCCGCCCCGCGATTCGTCGCCCCGCCGAGCGCGCTGCGCACCGTGCTACGCGACCGATAGGCGCCGGCGAGGTCGCGCGACTCTCACATGCGGTCGAGCACCTTCTCCGCCGCGTCGCCCTGCGGATCGCGGTCATGGACGGCGGAGAGCGCGGTGTTCAGCTTGGGCAGCACCGCCCGGACATTGTGCGCGACCAGCATGCGGATTGGCCGCGCCACATTCACGAAGCCGGTGGCCTGCATGTGGTCGAACAGCGTCAGCAGCGGGTCCCAGAAGCCGGCGATGTTCAGCACCATGACCGGCTTGGTGTGCCGGTTGAGCTGCACCCAGGTGAGTTGCTCGACCAGTTCCTCCAGCGTGCCGATGCCGCCGGGCAGGGCGATGAACGCATCGGCCCGCTCGAACATCAGCCGCTTGCGCTCGTGCATGTCCTTGGTGACGATCAGTTCATGGGCATGCTCGAACGCCTGCTCCTTGCCGATCAGGAAATCCGGGATGATGCCGGTGACACGTCCGCCGGCCTCGGCGCAGGCCCGCGCGGTCGCCCCCATCAGCCCGACGCCGCCCCCGCCATAGATGAGACGAATGTTCTCCCGGGCGAACAGGCGCCCGAGCTCGATGGCGGTTTCGAGATAGACGGAGTCCGCCCCAGAGGCCGCTCCGCAATAAACGCATACGCTTTTGATCTTGGTCATGTTCACCATGATGCCGTGCGACAGGAAGGCGTCAAGCGGGACGCACCCCGGCCTTCTAGCAACCGGCGCGCCAGAAACGGCGATGTCTTCCCAATGCCGCAATCATCGTCTATCGACGATGAACGATGACCATGAGTGCCCCGATCGACGACGAGCTTCTCGCCCTGCGCCTGCGCGCGTTGGGGCACCCCGCACGGCTGGCTATCCTGCGGGCGCTGGCGCGGGCGGATCGCTGCCATTGCGGGGAGATCGTGCGGGGCTTGCCGCTGGCGCAGTCCACAGTCTCGCAGCACCTGAAGATCCTCAAGGACGCCGGGCTGATCGACGGAACGGTCGAGGGGCCGCGCTCCTGCTACTGCCTCGACCGCACGGCGCTTGCCGATGCGCTGGCCGCGCTGGCCTGCGTCGGGTCTGCCATGCGGCCCGAGCCGGAGCATATCGCCGTCGGCGCCCCTATCTATGATCACGTACAGGGTGAGGCCGCCCCGCCCGCCTCGCTCGAATGACTGGAATGAATGATGTCTGCACCTGACCGCGGCGCCGCCCTGTCGCGCACCACCAAAGCCTCCGAGATCAATCCGCGCGGCAGCCTCCTTGTCGCGCTCAAGGGGCTCGTCCCCTATCTTTGGCCGGCGGACCGGGCGGATTTGCGCGCCCGCGTGACCTGGGGCCTCCTGCTGCTGGTGCTCGCCAAGGTCGCCACCATGGCGACGCCGTTCATCTTCAAATGGGCGACGGACGCGGTGGCCGAGACCGAGGGCGCGCGCATCAGCACCGATGCCATCAGCCTGATCATCGCCGCGCCCGCCGCGCTGGCGCTGGCCTATGGCTTCTCGCGCATCGTGATGGCCGGCCTTACCCAGTGGCGTGACGGCCTGTTCGCCAAGGTCGCGGTCCATGCCGTGCGCCGCCTCGCGCTTGAGACGTTCGAGCACATGCATGCCCTGTCGCTGCGCTTCCATCTGGAGCGCAAGACCGGCGGTCTGACGCGCATCCTGGAGCGCTCGCGCGAGGGCATCGAGACCATCGTGCGCATGCTGGTGCTGCACCTCGCCCCGACCATCCTGGAATTCGCCATGGTGATCGGCGTGCTGCTCTGGGTGTTCGACTGGCGTTATGCGCTGGCCTCGGTGCTGATGATCGGCGGCTACACCCTCTTCACCTTCATCATGACCGAATGGCGCATGGGCATCCGCGCCGCCATGAACGAGAGCGACACCGACGCCAACGCCAAGGCCGTCGACAGCCTGCTCAATTACGAGACGGTGAAGTATTTCGGCGCCGAGAAGTGGGAGGCCCAGCGCTATGACCGCTCCATGGCCCGCTTCGAGCGCGCGACCGTGCACACCCACACCTCGCTGGCCTGGCTCAATTTCGGGCAGGCGGTGATCTTCACCCTCGGCCTGACCGCGGTGATGGTGCTGTGCGTGTTAGACATTCGCGCCGGGCGCCAGTCGGTCGGCTCCTTTGTCATGGTCAACGCCATGATGATCCAGCTCTACCAGCCGCTGAACTTTCTCGGCATGATCTATCGCGAGATCAAGCAGTCGCTGATCGACATCGAGGCGATGTTCGCCATCCTCTCCCGCTCGCCGGAGATCGAGGACCGGCCCGCCGCGCCGGCACTCCAGCTTTCCGGCGGCACGGTTCGCTTCGAGGATGTGCGCTTCTCCTATGATCCCGACCGCGAAATCCTGAAGGGCATCTCCTTCGAGGTGCCGGCGGGCAAGACGGTGGCGATCGTCGGCCCCTCGGGCGCCGGCAAATCGACCATCTCGCGCCTGCTGTTCCGCTTCTACGACGTCGCGGGCGGGCGTATCACCATTGATGGGCAGGATCTGCGCGAGGTCTCGCAGGAAAGCCTGCGCGCCGCCATCGGCATGGTTCCGCAGGACACGGTGCTGTTCAACGACACGCTCGGCTACAATATCCGCTATGGCCGCCACGGTGCGAGCGACGCTGAGGTCGCCGCCGCCGCCGAGCTCGCCCAGATCGATGGTTTCGTGCGCCGCACGCCCAAGGGCTACGAAACGGAAGTCGGCGAGCGCGGGCTGAAGCTTTCGGGCGGCGAGAAGCAGCGCGTGGCGATTGCCCGTACCATCCTGAAGGCGCCGACCATCCTCCTGCTCGACGAGGCGACCTCGGCGCTGGACAGCCACACCGAGCGTGAGATCCAGGACGCGCTCGACCGCGTCTCGCGCGGGCGCACCACGCTGGTGATCGCGCATCGTCTATCCACAGTGGTGGGGGCGGACGAGATCATCGTGCTGGAGCACGGCGTGATCCGCGAGCGCGGCACCCATGCCGAACTGATGCTGCGCCATGGCCTGTACCATTCGATGTGGGAGCGCCAGCGCGAGGCCGAACGTGCCCGCCAGACCCTGCGCGCGGCCGACGGCGAGGACGCGGCGGCGGATGCCAGCGACGCGGCGGCCTGAGCCGTCCGTCGCCGATCCGTCTAGGCAGTGGCCCCATAAATTTGCGGGCCGGCTAGGAGCGTGATTCAACCTCTCTCGATAGGGGAGAGAGAGATGCGCCGCCACGAATTGACGGACGAGGAATGGGCGATCATCGCCCCGCTTTTG